>NZ_JALXVO010000032.1:0-50222 GCF_025151705.1 Paenibacillus sp. p3-SID1389
GAGGCTATACGCGAAATCAACTCATCGGTCAATTCACCGGTTACTCCTGTAGAAAACGAGACTGCCACAGCTTTGTTTCCGTCATCCGCATGCGCAACCGCAACTCTTCGGGCATCTCACCGCTCCCGACATGCCGAAGAAGGTCCAGCTCCTCGGCCGAAAATTCGGTACGCCGAACATCGGCAGCCAGCAGCAGATATTTGGTGCCAAGCCAACGGTCCTCCGCCATCAATCTCAGCAGCAGCTGATCGATATTGTTGGTGCGTTCGAACGCAAACGAGATCATTTCCGCCATTCCCCGGTACACGTCTGCGGCACGAACCTGGTCGCCCTCAACCTTCAGGTCAACGGACAAAATATCCCGGTTCAGCTCCACTTTAGCGATGGGCACCGGAAGCTGCAGCGGGGCCAAGGCGTCCACGAGGTTCTCTTCGGTTAACTCCGCCGGGGACGTACCGGCAAACACCGCTGCCGCTTGCCGCTCCCGGGCAGGATGCTCGCCAAGCCAAGCTGCGCCCGCCATCGCCAGCGCGCAGACGAACGTTAACAGGATGGCCCGAACGGCTATGTTCCGTTTCATGGGGCATTCTCCCTTCTGGTACACTCGGACAGCGCAAATCTGCCTTTGTCCATACGGTTCTTATACCCCATTCTACATAGAAAAAAAGCAGGCTATGCCTGCAGATTTGAAAATCATTCTTCCGTATCGATCAAGCCGTGCTTCGTATAGACGAGCGCTTTGCCGCGAATCTTGACGGCGGAGGTGTGATCGGTAAATTGGGCGATGAGCACCTCACCCTTGTCCAACTTCTCGGTGTGGTGAAACCGCGTATCCTTCCCCCGGGTCAGCCCGATGACCGTAACGCCTTGTTCTTTGGCCTTAACCACGAAATAGTCTCCGCCCGCGGCAGATGGATCGTTACCGTGTTGCTGGTTATCCATGTGGCAGCGCCTCCCCCTTCACATTTTTGACAGACTGCTTCTTTTTTAAGCCTCCATGAAAAGAAAAAGCCGTGAACGAGAAGCCCACGGTCTTTTGCACGGAAGATACGTAGAAATCTTTATTTAATTCCGTCTTTGAGCGCTTTACCTGGTTTGAAAGCAGGAATTTTGCTCGCAGGGATTTCGATTTCCTCTCCGGTTTGCGGGTTGCGGCCTTTACGGGCGGAACGCTCGCGGACTTCAAAGTTACCGAAGCCAACCAGTTGAACTTTATCTCCGTTCTGCAGCGCTGTGGAAATCGCATCAAAAACGGCGTCAACCGCTTTAGTCGCGTCTTTCTTGGACAGCTCAGTACTTTCTGCAACTTGAGCAATCAAATCGGATTTGTTCATGTGTATTTCACCTCCCACCAAGGAAAATAATACCACTTGCTATTTGTGTTTCCGTTTTACCGCAGAATATACGTGATTTATGCAATTCATTACGTACAAGTTCCCGAAAAACGTGATGAAATCGCGCTTTCGGGGACGCGGAACAAATTTATAGTAATACAGCCCATGCATAATTTCAAGCTATTTCAAGGCTTCCCGGCGATATTTCCTCAATTCGCCCTACAAATTGGACCTTTCCGCCCCCCAAATAACAAAACAACCGCACGCAGCCAAAATACAGCATACGCGCGGTCATTGAGGAGGAATTGCAATTAGTAAAGATTAAAAATTCGGCTTTTCAGCACCGAGAAGGTTGGATGAAGCTAGGGACTGAGTAGCGGAGCGTACATAGAGGTACGTGAGCAACGGAAGGCCCGGCTGAATTCAAGATTCGACGCCGACTCCGCTTCCTCAGGTTAGCTTCGTGATCAAAAGCCGAATTTTTAATTACCTATAGAATGATGGCGATGAGGCCGCCGGAGCCTTCGTTGATAATCCGCCCCAGCGTTTCCTGCAGCTTGTAACGTGCGTTATCCGGCATCATGGCAATTTTGCCTTGAATGCCTTCGCGTACGATCGAGTGCAGGGATCTGCCGAAGATGTCGGATTCCCAAATCTTGATCGGATCGTTCTCGAAATCCTGCATCAGGTAGCGGACAAGCTCTTCGCTTTGCTTCTCGGTCCCGATGATCGGCGCAAATTCCGACTCGACATCGACGCGGATCATATGGATCGATGGTGCCGTCGCCTTCAGCCTTACCCCGAAGCGGGAGCCTTGACGGATCAGCTCTGGCTCATCCAACGCCATTTCCGCAAGCGTCGGCGCAGCGATACCGTAACCGGTCGTTTTGACCATTTCCAGCGCCTCGGCGAACCGGTCGTATTCCCGTTTCGCGTGCGTGAATTCCTGCATCAGCTGCAGCAAATGGTCTTTGCCGCGAATTTCTACACCCACCACTTCCATCAGGATGCGATCATACAGATCATCCGGCGCATACAGATCGATCTCCGCTACACCTTGACCCATATTCAGTCCGCTCAGACCAGCTCGATCGATAAAATCGTATTCCATGAAATTTCCGACAACCCGGTCGACATCGCGCAGACGGCGAATATCCTTAACCGTGTCACGGACGGAGTTCTCAAAATTGGTGCGCAGCCAGTGGTTCTCGTTCAGTACCATCACCCAGCTAGGCAGGTTGACGTTGACCTCATGTACCGGGAACTCATACAGAACTTCCCGGAGGACACCGGTCACGTCTTCTTCCGTCATTGTCGCTGCGCTGAGCGCAAGGACCGGAATGTCATATTTTGCGGCCAACTCACCGCGGAGTTGCTGTGTTTCCTCACTGTTTGGACGCGTCGAGTTGATCACCAGCACAAATGGCTTGCCGACCTCCTTCAGTTCGGCAACAACCCGCTCCTCAGATTCCACGTAAGAATAACGCGGAATATCGGCGATCGTTCCATCCGTCGTCACGACAACCCCTAACGTGGAATGTTCCTGGATGACTTTGCGCGTTCCGATTTCCGCAGCCTCTTGGAACGGAATCGGTTCTTCAAACCATGGGGTGGAGATCATTCGCGGCCCATTTTCGTCCTCGTAGCCTTTTGCGCCTTCCACGGCGTATCCGACGCAATCGACGAGTCTTACGTTTACCTCGAGTCCTTCAGCCACCTTGATTTGCACCGCATTGTTCGGGACAAACTTCGGTTCGGTCGTCATAATAGTTTTGCCGGCGGCGCTTTGCGGAAGTTCATCTACCGCGCGGACTCGATCTGCTTCATTTGCGATGTTCGGGAGTACGACAGTTTCCATGAATCGCTTAATAAAGGTCGACTTCCCGGTACGGACGGCACCGACGACCCCTAGATAGATGTCGCCTCCAGTTCGTTCGGCAATGTCCTTAAAAATGTCCACTTTCTCCAATACCAATGATATCCCCTCCTCAAATTTCGCCGAAGGAAAAATGCCCCGAGAGCATCCGCTTCGTGATTCGTCATGATTTTGGGCCTCGCTGCTGCGGCAGGAGCGGCAGCCCCTCTTGCCCGTGTCCGCCGCCGCAAACCTGTGGAAAGAACCTGAACGAAGCGGCGTAAACTCGTACATGCATTTGGACTAGTAACATCTTATGTACCAGATGCGAGAATATGACGGTTAAAACCGTCCAAGCCCGTTTTTTTTGCGGGGCCGCTCATTCAACCCGAACAAGGCGGGCACTTAACCGCCATACTCCCATTTGTATGACTCTATCGGAAAAAGTATGACGCCTCAGGGATAGGAGAAGAGAGAAAAGAAAAACCTCCCGAAATCATTCGAGAGGTTTCTTCTTAATTGAGATATGGTACGGGTTCGCTTCCGTTCCAACGGTAAGGCGGCGACTTCACCGGAACGAACGCGGAGCGGTCCGTCAACCAGGTGCGCAGATCTTCGTCGCCTTGCGGCGTTTTCCCAGACTGATCGATCGCCTGCATAATATCAAAAGCGTAATCCACGTACACATTGCCCTGCTTGTCCATCAGGTAGGAAAGGGTCTCCCCGGAATAGACACTGGTCAATGCCAAGCTGTCGGCCTTAAGCAACGGGAGATCAACCGTATACAGACCCGGATAGACCTCACCATTGGCCTCGCCCGGGAGAGCATCTCCGTGGCTTGTACGGTAGCTCAGCACTTTGTGCTGGACGTCGTTCACCTTCTGAATCGTGTTTAAATCCATTACTTTAACCGTAGGGTCGGTTTCTTCATCGATAACGAGAAAATAGACGCTTCCGCCCTGCTCAAAGGCTGCCGCCGGAAGCTCATCCAAATAACCTTCCCGCTTCAATTGGTTCAAATCGATCTTGTATTTCTCGTATCGCGGAGTATCCTCCCCGGCAGTAATGATCGGCAGGATCCCCTTATCTTCCTGAAAACGATCCAAAGCCCGTTGAACCCGGTCCACGCTCTCCATATAGGAAACCGGGCCGCCCTGCTGCCTCTCCCCGCGGTACAAACAGCCTGACAGCAGCGAGGTCGTTAACGCCAATAAGACAACCAGCGCCGCTGATCTCAAGCAGGTATGCTTCAAATAACGTAACTTCGTCATGTTGAAAATCTCACCTTATCCCCTTCCGTACTTGCCGTTACCATAATTCCTCCTCTTCCCGCTGCCGTTCCAGCTGTTTGCGAATCGCCGCCTTGAGCGGGTCCTTCGGCAGCTGAACCACCACATCC
This sequence comes from Paenibacillus sp. p3-SID1389, assembly GCF_025151705.1. Lineage (NCBI taxonomy): Bacteria > Bacillati > Bacillota > Bacilli > Caryophanales > Paenibacillaceae > Paenibacillus > Paenibacillus sp. p3-SID1389. Next base: position 4,589 of record NZ_JALXVO010000032.1, read on the forward strand.
CCCCGGATCTTCGCCTGACAGGCCAGGCGCATCCCCTGGTCCAACAGCGGGCCAAGCTTGCGGCGCTCCGCATCGCTCGGAGGAGTTAACGCGGCAGCGTGCTCCGGATCGACCTGAACTTTGCACATCAGACAGCCGGCATTCCCACCGCATCGCGTCGCTAAATGAATTCTAGCTCCACGGGCAGCCCTCAGAACCGAAGTGCCCGGCCGGACTTGAACGGTTTTCCCGGACGGCAGAAACGTAATACGTCCTTCCACGATCCGCTCCTTAAGCCTTCCTGCCGCGATATTCGCGCCATGGCCGAGAGAGCAGCGGGCGATCCAACAACTCAGCCATCCGTCCAACCCAATCCGCCGACCATTCGTTCCGTTTCAACAGCTCGTCCAACAGGGGCAGATGTCGATCCGGCTCTTTACGGATCATCCCCGCAATCGGCAAATAGCGATCCGGACGCTCGCGCAGGAGGTTAAACACCAATTCATGGGCTAACGGCATGACCCATAAAGCGCTATCACGCAATTTCACACGCTGCGCGGCCGGCGCTAGCAACGCTTCTATCTCCGTCCGATAGAACGCCCCGGCGGTATGGACTTCAAATCCGCCTACCAGCTCAATTGTCGACTCGCCAATACGGTAATGGCTTAACCGGGAGGTATAGATTCCGCTCCGGTCATGACGCGGCTGGTCCGTCGCAAACTGCCGGAGCCGCTCGTGCAGCCGGTCGGCGGTCGCCAGATCCGCATAGACGTCGATATCCCGCGGAACCGTCGCAAGCTCAACCCCCTGGAGCCACAATCCGCAGCTTCCCCCTAGCAGCCACTTGCCCTCCATTCCACAGCTTTCGGCCAGCTTGCATAATTCTTCGGTTAAATCGGCATAGGCTTTGCTATCTTGTTGTTGCATATCTCTTCCTCTTCTCTTGGGTTCAGTGATGTAGAGGTTCTGTCAAGTAATCGACACAAGCCCGGTCAAAAAGCCCACCAGCATAATAAAAAAGGCAAGGAGCGATAAGATTCCCTTAATCCACCCTTTGGTTTTCGTCCGTGCAAATGTGATCAAAAAGACCGAGACCCCCATGATCAATACGGCGGCGATCGATAGCCACATCTTCGTCATTGCATCCATCTGTTTATTTCACCTACTATTTTTTGCTTTAATATGATCCATATTATAGCATTATGCGGTCTTTCAGGCTACGCGCTGGCCAAAACTAAACAAAGCCCCGCGGCATACGGCCGCAGAGCTTAAGGGCAATAAGGATCACCTTTATTTATTTTTTAAGCATTAACTTCATTAAGGCTTCCATATTGGACGGATTCATGCCGCTTTTTTTCACGGCGTTCACGATCTCGTGAATCGTGCTTTCCGACACGGGAACTTTCGCCATCGCCGATACTTGCTTGATCAGCTTACGTAGTTCGGCTTCATTTTGAATGGTTGATGGCTTTACGGTGCTGGCCAGCTTTTTGACCGAACTTTCCGAGATCGCTTTACCCGTCTTCTTGTTGATGGCATTCAAGGCCTCTTTGGATATCTTGCTCACGCTTTCGCCTCCTCCGTTGTCCTCTTCAACCAATGTATGAGAGGGCGGAGGTAAAGGTGATATTCCCCAGCAAAACGGGCTCTAACGGCGATATCAAAAGCCGTGTCTGGTAACTCCAATTTCAATAAAGGTTCAAAAAGGCGGCTTTTCAGCACCGAGAAGGTTGGATGAAGCTGGGACTGAGTAGCGGAGCGTAGGAGACCTACGTGAGCAACGGAAGGCCCTGCTGAATTCAAGATTCGATGTCGAATCCACTACTTTGAAGATGCTTCGTGATCAAAAGACGAATTTTTGAACTTCCGCTCAAGTGTGCCATTGTTCCCAGGTTTCTAGGGACATCACTTCCATCTCCGTTTTCCGGTCGCGTCCCATCAGCGCCTCTACAGCGGTGCGCGGGTCCAGCCCCTCGAATAGGACGTGGTAAAGCTGAGCCGCAATCGGCATCTGCACCTGATACTTCTCAGAGATGGCATGGGCCGCTTTCGTTGTGCGAATGCCTTCTACAACCATGCCCATCTGGGTTAATACTTCCTCCAGCGGTTTGCCTTCGCCCAGCATAAACCCAGCTCGCCAGTTCCGGCTGTGCCGGCTGGTTGCCGTCACGACCAGGTCGCCGACCCCGGCCAAACCGGCAAAGGTCAGCGGGTTGGCTCCCATTTCAACGCCGACCCGCGTAATCTCCGCAAGACCGCGGGTAAGCAGTGCCGCCTTGGCGTTGTCCCCGTAGCCCAGTCCATCGGACATTCCGGCGCCCAGCGCGATGATATTTTTTAAAGCCCCGGCAAGCTCCACGCCTACCATATCCCGGTTGGTGTAGACGCGGAAATACGGGTTCATGAACAGGTCCTGAGCCAATTCAGCCTGGGCCGCGTCCTGTGCAGCGACAACCACAGTGGTCGGGCAGCGTTTCACAACTTCCTCCGCATGGCTAGGACCGGACAATACAACAATACGCCCCTCTTCACAGCCGAGTTCCTCCGCGATCACCGTCGACATCCGCTTCATGCTCTCAATCTCAAAGCCCTTGGTGGCATGCACCAGCAGCATATCCTCATGCCAGAAAGGCTTTAGTGATCGAGCAACCTCACGAACCGCCGAGGACGGCGCAACCATCACGACCGCTTTCGCACCGGTCACTGCGGCTTCCAAATCAGTGGTTGCCGTAAGGCGAGGCGACAAGTCCACGCCAGGCAAAAAACGTTCATTGCGATGTTTCGTATTGATTTCATCCTGTTGCGCTTCGCTACGTGTCCACAAGGCAACTTCCATGTCTTTGTCGGCGAGCACACTGGCGAGTGCCGTTCCCCAACTGCCCGCCACCAGCACGGCGGCTTTATTAGACAACGCGATCTCCTCCTTTGGATCCCAGCTTATTTTCCTTGCCGTGCACGATCTTCACGATATTCGTGCGATGTCTCCAGAAGGCGAACACGCAGATGACCAGACTCGCCCAGAAATAAGGGCCGAATTCGCCGGAGACCGCCAGAAAAATCGGCGTCAAGAAGACGAAGATAAGCGAACCAAGCGAGACGTACCGGGTAATAACGATCGATAATATCGCAATGATCCCCGCGTACAACGCAGGGAAGAAAAACAAGGTCGCCATCACGCCAATCGTGGTGGCAATCCCTTTTCCGCCGCGAAAGCGGAAATAAAGCGGCCAGTTATGGCCGACGATTGCTGCGATGCCGCACAGCGAGGCGATCCATTCGACGCCGTCGCCTAGCCAGCGGCCGATCCATACTGCGGCAATCCCCTTAAGCACATCCAGGGCCAGAACGAGAATCGCCGGGCCTTTCCCCAGTACGCGCAGTGTGTTGGTGGCTCCCGCGTTTCCGCTGCCGTGCTGGCGAATATCGATGCCTTTTAAGGCTTTCGCCAACACGACGCTGAAGCTAACCGAGCCAAGCAAATAACAAACAATTACAGCTATTACGGGTAAAATCACCTTATTCTCCCCTAACCTTCATCAGACTTGCGCCGCGTAAACAGCCGGATTGGCGTTCCCTCAAAATCAAATGCTGCCCGGATTTTGTTCTCCAGGTACCGTTCATAAGAGAAATGCATCAGCTCCGGATCGTTGACAAATACCACGATGGTCGGCGGTTTCACCGCAACCTGCGTGACGTAATTAATTCGCAGGCGCCGCCCTTTGTCCGTTGGCGGAGGATTGATGGCGATTGCATCCGACACAACATCGTTTAGCAGATGGGTCTGCACGCGCTTCGCATGCTGATCTGCGACGTGCTGAACCACCGGCAACAGTTTATGTAAACGCTGCTTCGTTTTAGCTGACAGGAAAACAATCGGGGCATACGTCATAAACAGGAAGTGGTCGCGGATTCTTTGCTCAAATTGGTGCATGGTTTTATCGTCCTTCTCAACCACATCCCATTTGTTCACGACGAAAATGGAAGCTTTACCGGCTTCATAAGCGTATCCCGCGATATGCTTATCCTGTTCGATGATCCCTTCTTCGCCGTTGATCAGAACCAGTACCACATCCGCCCGCTCGATCGCTTTCATGGCGCGCATAACGCTGTACTTCTCCGTCGTTTCATAGACCTTACCGCGTTTGCGCATCCCTGCGGTATCGATCAGGACGTACCGTTGACCGTCTTTCTCGAACGGCGTATCAATCGCATCACGGGTTGTTCCGGCGATATCGCTGACGATGACTCGCTCTTCACCGAGGATCGCGTTCACCAGCGAGGATTTCCCCACGTTTGGACGACCAATCAAAGCGACCCGGATCACGTCATCATCGTATTCGTCATCCGCGAGCTCCGGCAGATTATCCGCAATCGCATCCAGCAAATCGCCGATGCCCGTGCCATGGCTGCCCGATACCCCAATCGGCTCACCAAAGCCGAGGTTATAAAACTCATAAATATTGTCGATCCGGCCGATGTTATCCACCTTATTCACCGCGACAATGACCGGCTTGCCTGACCGGTACAACAAATTGGCGACCTCCTCGTCCGAAGTAGTCACGCCAGCCTTGGCGTCACACATAAATACAATCACATCGGCTTCCTCGATCGCGAGTTCGGCCTGCATACGGATCGATTTGAGAATCGGCTCCTCGTCGTCGAGTTCAATCCCTCCTGTATCGATGATGCTGAACGGTTTCCCGTTCCATTCCGACGCACCGTAAATCCGGTCGCGCGTAATCCCGGGCTTATCTTCCACGATTGCCAGGCGGTCACCGATAATCCGGTTAAATATCGTGGATTTCCCCACATTCGGCCGCCCGACGATAGCCACAACGGGTCTTGCCATTGACATCCCTCCTAATACTTATTTTTGGATCCTCAAAATGGAGTTAATTCTCTATATAGGCTTCACACGTTTATTTGCGGATACACGTAAATCATCATAGCAAAAAAAAGATAGCTTGGCTAACGGTCAACAACAAAAACGGCGAACCCGCTTCTTCAGGGTCCGCCGATGTTCGAGCCACTAAAACCTGATTATTTCAGTTTGCTGAGTTTATCGCCGAAGCGTTCGCCCAGCGTGATGCTCAAGCCTTGGTTGCTCAGCGATACGTTAGGGTTGTCGCCCAGGTCTTCTTTTCTCACGCTGCTGCCTTTGGAAGGTCTTTCGCTCTTCGGTGCAGGAGCCGGAGCTTCTTCCGTTTCCTTAATGCTGAGGCTTACCCGTTTCTCGCTAGGGTTCACGTCCAGCACTTTCACCTGTACCGTTTGTCCTTCTTTCAGCACTTCATGCGGAGTTCCGATATGCTTATGCGAAATTTGAGAGATATGAACGAGTCCTTCTACCCCCGGTGCGATTTCCACGAAGGCACCAAAGTTCACCAGTCGTTTAACTTCGCCTGTTACAATGTCACCGGTGTGGAATTTCTCAGCCGCTGTATCCCAAGGACCTGGTTGTGCCGCTTTGATCGAAAGGCTGATTTTGCCTTTTTCCGGATCAACTTTGAGCACTTTCACCTTCACTTTGTCGCCTTCGGACAGGACGTCAGCAGGTTTGTCAACATGGTTCCATGCGATTTCGGATACGTGTACCAATCCGTCTACGCCGCCTACGTCAACAAATGCACCAAATTGAGTCAAGCGTTGAACCGTACCTTCCAGCACTTGGCCTTCTTTCAATTCAGCCATCACTTTTTGCTTGTTCGCTTCGAACTCTTCGTCAAGCACATCCTTTTGAGAAAGGATCACTTTGTTGTTCTCACGGTCAAGTTCTTTGACTTTGACACGAAGCGTGCGGCCTTTGTAGTCGCTGAAATCTTCTACGAAGTGACGTTCTACCATCGATGCCGGAATGAAGCCGCGTACGCCTACGTCAGCAACAATCCCGCCTTTGACGACGTCGGCAACCGTAACTTCGAAGACTTCGCCGTTTTGGAATTTCTTCTCCAAATCTTCCCAAGCGTTCTCGCTGTCGACCGCGCGTTTGGAGAGCACCAGGCGTTCCTTCTCGTCGTCGATGCTGACCACTTTCGTTTCAACCTCTTGGCCTACTTGCACAGCATCCGCCGCATTGTCGAGATGTACGGAGGACAGCTCGCGAATAGGAATTACACCGTCGTATTTATATCCAATGCTCACATAAGCTTGGTTATCTTCGATTTTGACGATCGTACCTTTGACGGTGTCCCCTTTTTTCAAAGAGACGATTTGCTCCATTTCATCCTGGCTGGTGACTTCCGCAGCCTCTTGAACATTTTTTGTTTCTTCCGACATGTCAATAACCTCCTCAATTCAAAAACCCATTTATTTAAACCCGCTCTAAAGGTTGTTCAAAAAGCCAGCTTTCGATCACAAAGTAAAAAATTGACTTTTTGAGCTTCCACTTGTAGCGAAGTTCAAAACAATCCATTAAGGTATAGCTTCCCAAATGTTATCAGCCTTCATGCATCCCATCTGGCAAAGGCATGAAAAAATTAACGCTTCTTCAGCTCGGCGATGCTGGCCATGATTTTCTCCGTAGCTCGCTCGGCTGCGTCAGGTCCGCCATTCTCCTTGAACTCCGTCAGATCAACCGGCGGTCCGTAAACGACGCGCAATTTCCGAAACAATTTATAAGTGCCAATAATCGCAACCGGAATCACCGCTGCGTCACTGCGAAGCGCGAACGTCGCCGCACCTTTCTTGCCGATCATATTCGCTTCGGCGTCTTTCACCCGACGGCCTTCCGGGAAAATCCCGATGACGTGACCGTTACGGAGCAAGGTCAGCGCGGTTTTGATCGATTCTTTGCTTACGCCCCCCCGCTTTACAGGGAAAGCGCCTAGCTGCCGAATCAGCCAACTGAAGCCGAAAATGTTGAACAATTCCTGCTTGGCCATAAAATGCACCTTGCGTTCCACCATGATGCCGATGGTCGGCGGATCAAGCAAAGTTAAATGGTTGGAGCACAAGAGCACTCCGCCTTCTTTGGGGATATGCTCCAAGCCGCTTACCTCAAAGCGATACAACAGCTTATAGAGGATGCGAAGCACACTTCGACAAAAACGATAGATCATCCAGGCTCAACTCTCACTTCCATAGGTTCTGCACATTGCTACGATGTGGTCGGCCACTTCGTCCAAGGACATCTGCGTCGTATCCAGCAGCTGAGCATCCTCTGCCTGCCGCAGCGGGGAAACCTCCCGCTCCCGGTCCAGCCGGTCTCGCTCTTCAATCGATCGCACGAGGTCATCGAAGGAAATCTTGTCCTGCTCCTTCATTTCCTTGTAACGCCGACGTGCCCGTTCCTCAACGCTCGCGGTCATGAACACCTTCACTTCCGCATCAGGTAATACGCAAGTGCCGATATCGCGTCCGTCCATGACGACGCCTTTGCGCAAAGCCATTTGCCGCTGCAATGAGACAAGCCGATCGCGCAGCCCCTCGATTTGCGCATATCGGGACACTTGGGCATTCACGGCTAACGAGCGAATCTCTTCCGTGACGTCTCGACCGTTCACCCGGACCTGTTGCCCCTGTTCTCCAGGCAGCAATTCGATATCCAATTCAGGTAAATGCTGCAGCACTTTGTCCACTTCGTCTGGTCCGATCCCTAGCTGCAGAAAATACCAAGTTGCCGCCCGGTACATCGCCCCGGTATCGACGTAGACATAATGCAGTCTACCGGCAACCATGCGAGCTATCGTACTTTTCCCTGCCCCCGCAGGACCGTCGATGGCGATGTTGATTTTCTCATGGGTTGTAGACGTCTCGCTTGCCAAAGGGGCATTCCTCCTCAAAACAAATCCTCAAGAAAAAAGCAGGCATTGCCTGCGACGTGAAAATTATACCACAGATAACAAAGGGATGCAAAAGAAACGCGCTTGCTTTTCCCGATTAATTCCCTTGTTCTCTGTGAATGGGCACCCCTTCATATTTGTCTGCAGAGGCTAGAACATTACGCAATTCTGGAATCCGCAGCAGGAGTTGAAACAGGCACAACGCTGCCAATAATACCAGCAAACTCCGTTTTATCCATCTTTCTACCTTGTCTGAGAAAAATAAGAATAACTCTGTATAAATTTCATCGTCTTGCGCTTTTTTCATCTCGATTTCCTCCTGGTCAGCCACACGAACACGGGTGAATTTCATTTCAATGCGGTTAATGTCTAGCTTATCCATTTAGAGAAATCGGAAATACGTTCAATGAGCGAAATTAGAATCAACGATTTTTGAAATCAAACTGCCGCTCGAAGCAATAGCGAATCAGCTTCTGCCGCTCGAGATCCGAAATGCTTACAAACTTCAGCATGACGATCGTGCGTCCGGTTTCCAGCTTCTTCATCCGCACTACTTCCGCTTCAAACGGCACATGGTCGATCGTTCCATTTTTGAACGGGATAAGAAGCCAGCAATAAAGATGATCCCCCTGAGCCAGCTTAAATTCGTTGCTGCAGCTGAAAGAGACTCCGCCTCCGCCAACATCCTCCGTATATGTAACAAAGCGCACGCCGTCCTTCATAAGCACAGCGATTTCTAATTGTGCGACCACTCTCAAAAAGTTGCGCCGTTGGATTTTCGTAATCGTTTCTGGGTCAGGCTTACGAATTCGCACTAATTGAACAACGTCGTCGGCAAACCCGAGCACGTATGTACTAAAGTAATTTTTCACTCCGTTTTCCGTCAGGAAATACACGGATAATTCGTCCCCGATGTACAGCTTTTTGATGCGTCCGCTCCCGGTCTCGATCGGTACTTCGATCAAAAACGATTCTTCTTCCACGTCCGCGATCCGTGATTTACATTCCTTCTCATCGTTTGGCTTCTCCGCCGAAGCGACTTGAATGTATACGAGATCGTTCACTTTAGGAAACAAGGTTGCCACCGTCCTATGTCATGGTTGTACTACTATGCTAATGATTATAGCACGGCGCGAGGCGGCTGGACTTAATTAATTCGTTTAAAAAAACAAAAAGGAATCTTCCGGACAACCGGAACATTCCTTTGAAGTTGCTGCACAGAGCATCAAGAAGACTTCGTTTCTCCTTGATTGTTGCGGGTGCGAATCTCTTCGATGATCTCTTCATTGCCGTTCTCGGCATTGATGAAAATTTTGTACTGCGATCCGTTAATTGAACCGCCAAATTCGTAAGTTAGCACCTTCTCTGACTGCTCGTTCTCGATGAGCGCAAGACGATGATATTTCTCCTTATACTCCGGATTCAAAAATTTACGCGCTTGCTGCAAAGTCAGTTTAGGTTTTCCGACATTTTCCCGGTTTTCACGTTCATACACGTAGTCGCTGGCCTGCATCCCGGTCACCTGCCCGTTGTCCAGTGCAACTCGGATCGTGATTTTCTCCGGATAAATGAGCACGTCGCCTTGCTTGCTGACGAACGTGAAGTTCCCTTCATTATCGAACTCATCATAAGAAACGGCCGCTAGCCCCGGATACCCTTTGTTTTCCAGGAAATCTTTGGCCCGCTGTTTCGCCGTGCTCACATCCACCGCTTTCGGTCCGATGGGGCGATGGTAGACATAGGAGATCAAATGGCCGCCGTTCCGGGTAAAATCAAGCGACCAAGACTCGTCGCCTTTTTTGTTCTTCAGGTTGGCCGTATACGAGGCCCACTCCGTTCCTTTCCCGTTCTCTACGACTTGGATGTTCTCTGCGCTCTGCACGCCCGTAAAAGCCGCCGTTTTACGTTTAATTTCCTCAACGGTGATCGGACTACCGCCCAGCTTCTTCACCGAACGTTTATTGTACATGCTGGAGATGGACGGTCCCCAATCCAACTCTGGGTATTCGCCAACCTTTTTATCTACGGTTTTAAAGCCATCGATAATCGTATTGTCCCGCGGCTCCTTCTCGCTAGCCAGCGCCGTCTCGACGTCCATCCAGCGCAGGCGATTCGCGATAACCTTGTTTTGTACGCCTTGCAGGTCTTGGGCGATTTGCGCCGAGCTTTTGTACAGCTCTTTCAGATTTTTTAACTCGTTTTCGGTTAAAGGCTGCTTCGTCAAATCACGAATCGCGGTCTGGTACGAGAACTTCGCGATACGAGACAGAAACTCTTCCGTTTTATTAAACGGGAGCAAGGTTAACGGAAGCTGGTTGATTTCGTTTTGCGCCTCGCTCGTGATGCGCCATACGTTTACCAGCCCTTTACGTTGGGCACCGGTGGAGGCCGAATTTACCGCCAAGGTGTTGCCCAATTCCGTATGCAGCTTGTCCACGTGATAAGACAAATCATGGAACGCCCGCTGATATTGGTTTTCCGCCTTGATCAGAATCGAGTTTTTCTCCTGGTTCTCCTGATACCCCCACACCAGGGCGCCGATCAACAGCACGGCGGTCACTGGAAACAGAATCGCACTCAATCGTTTGTACATTGGGCTTAGCTCTCTCCCTTCTTCAACTAGGTTGGGATTAGTGTGACAAGAAGGAAAGAACTTTATGCATAATCTTCACCCTACTGAATCGCTTCTTCTTCGATCTCAAAGTTATGCTGATTATTGCATAGGCATTGCTTAAAGCCGGTTTCGATATGGCCGCGCTCTTTTTTGCCGCGCAACACAAACCGCTCGCCGCACGCTTTACAAGTAATTCGCACCTTGACGCGCACGAAAAAAGGCACCCCTTTCTAACGATCCTGCAGCCTACCTTAGCGTAAACATGCAAATTGTTAGAATCAGGATGCCCTATTCTGAGGCAAATTAATCTTGCCCCTTCGCCCCCGGCGTCAAACGGAACGGGGAACGGTTGTTGGCCCGATACATCTTCCCGAGCCCTCCGTACCAGAGGAAGGCCATAAGAGGGACGATAAACCAAATCCAATACTGCGTCGTATTGTTTAAGATCCAATCGTATACCCCATGCCAGAACAGCGGGAAGGCTAACGAAAAGATCAGGAACTTTCGAGTTTGCCCGCCGCTCGAGAATTTAGCCCGACCCAGGTAGTACCCCATCATCACCCCGAACATCGCGTGGCCGGATACGGGGAGTAGGGCTCGAACGAGCATGGTGCCAATCGAAGCGTGACTCGCAAAGGCATACAATACATTCTCAACCGTTGCGAATCCTAATGAAATTGCCGCCGCATATAAGATCCCGTCATACGGCTCATCAAATTCGGTATGGTTGTAAATCATATGAAATAATACGAACCACTTCAGCACTTCCTCTACTCCGGCCGAAATGCCAAAAGCTGTAACCAACGGTCCTTCGCCCAGCCACATGGTTAACCCTCGCTGGATGATCAGGACCGGCAATACGATCAAGAAGCCAAGCAAAAACACCTTGATGACCATATGCAGCGGTTCCGCATCATACTTGTCCCTGAGATAAAAATACGTAAGCAGTGCAATACCGGGAGCAACCGCTGCGCTTAAAATCGAGAAAAAGAGCAACGGTTATCCCCCCTTATTGGCTGCTTCCGTTCTTTGTCTCTCTCTCTTCTGAATTGACATGGGTCTGCCTTCATACGAGACGTAATCAATCCTGGCGTTTGAAGTGGTTGCAAATCGTATCCACCGCATGATCAGCCATGATTAATTGCCCGTACTCTTCCAGCATCGCCGTAGTTACCGATGTCGCTTCGCCGAATTCAGCTAATACTGCAATCAGAGCAGGATGTTTGCCCTCCTCCAGTTCCTCCGGCTCCAGCTGAAGAACCCATTTTCCATTATATTTATACAGTCTGCCGGCATTGTGAAGCATCGACTTCAGCACGTGTGCCGCTTCGATTACATTCTCGAAATCGTCAAAGGAATACAGAATGGTATCACTTTGCTCCAACGTAACTTCCATCTCATAAACTTCTTCCGGCAGTTCATCCTCATAAGGCGAGCCGATCCCATGTTGATGGTGATCGTATTTGCCGCGCGTAACGATGACGACCATTCCTTGTGCAGGAAGGGCGAACACTTCCACAGCCAATGGCCCGGTGGCGTCAAAGCCCACTTCGTTATAAGCCTGATCCATCATTTCAGTGAACAGGTCATGGACTTTGGGAATTTCCTGCCACATGTCCTCTTTCTGTATACCGCGTTCGCTTAAATCGTCAAACGTGAGGAAAATCCGTATCTTATCCTGGCCTAGTCTTTCTATCTTCATACAGGATCCTCCTCTCTCTATACGTTGTTATAAAACAGATTATGAAACCTGCTGTCAAGTGTGCTGAAAATGGTTCTTTGTATGTATGTTATCACTTATTTCACCTAAATGCACGCTTTAAAATAGAACAAAAAAGAATCATTTTCCGTAACCCCATCAAGGGGGCAGAAAATGACTCTTGTGGTGGTGTTTTGAAACGGATTACAAACCTGGAACCGGGGTTTTCGCCTCTTTGAGGATGGCCTCAACTTCACGGCGCACATCGGGATCGCCTTTAATGAGGTCGGTCAGCTGCTTCAGACTGTATTCCTTCGAATGATTCGAACCGGCCGCTGATACCGTGCCGGAACTGGGATACACCTGGGCGTTGTCTGCCCCTTTAGCCTTTGTGACAGATGCAGACGCCGTATCTTCCGTTTTCAGCGCTGCCGAAATATCTTCGGTGGGGCTGTCGGTACGCTTTGAGGAGATCCCCGCAAACTTCAGGACCGAGCCTGCACCGCTCATCACGGACATCAGGCTTTGCTTCCGTCGCGAAGCCCACATCGCGGCGAAAACGCCAACCAGTAAACCGCCTAAAAATGAGGAAGATTTCACGTAAAAAACCTCCTTGGTTATGTTAAAATCATCTGTAGTGTTCGCGGATTCCCTTAAACTCATGCGGCATAAATACAGGAAAGCGAGTTGACTTCTTTGCTCCACAAGAAGCTCCTGCCCATCGCCGCCGCTTGTCTTATTCTTAGCTCATGCGGCCAAACCGATGCAACCATGACACCAGCCACATCTAACCAAAACACCGCTCCTTCTTCTGAAGCGACCGCGCCAGATGGCGCCAATGATGGCGCCAATGAATCCGGACAGGTTGGCGAACAGCCTGAGGACTCGTCATCATCAGCCGATGAACAGACCTCTTCTGAAGCGGCCGCACCTCCCCTGATGTACCACATTAATAAGGCGTATAACGTAGTGCCCAATGATGAGACCGTGGACAAGAAGGTGGTTCTCCTGACGTTTGACGACGGGCCAAAGGAGAAGGAAATGATTGACGGACTGATCGATACGCTGGATAAACACCAGGCTAAGGCGATCTTTTTTGTTAACGGGTACCGGGTTAAAGCGCATCCCGAGCTGCTGCAGCTAATCCATGACCGCGGGCAGATCATCGGAAACCACAGCTGGGATCACATCGACTTAAAGAAAGAGTCCGCGGCGAATATGCGCAAGCAAATTGAAGATGTGCAAAATATCGTAAAGGAAACCGTCGGCGAAGCGCCACGTTTCTTCCGTCCTCCCTTCGGTTCAGGGAACAAAACAACGCATCAAATCGCAGACGACAATGATCTCATTTACATGACTTGGTCCAACGGTTCCCTCGACTGGGACAGCAAAAACAGAAACAAGCCTGAGGCGGTCATCGCGAATGTGCTGGAACAGCTTCACGCTGGAAGCAACATCTTGATGCATGAGCTGCCTTGGACCGTAGAGGCGCTGGATGAATTGCTCACCCAACTGGAACAGAAAGGATATAGCTTTGTTGACCCCCGGAGTATCGGACCAGCTCCTGAACCTGCGGATGCCGAATCATCAAAATAATTTTGAATCCAAAAAAACCGTCAGGAGATTTCCTGACGGTTTTTTAATGTTGCACATGTTTTTATAATCCATGGCTTTTTCCCCACGGCGAATCGCTTAAGCCCCACCATAACAGATAAATCAAAATAATAACAAAAGCATAAAGAAGTGAATTATAAAACCAACGGGTCATTTTAACACGTTGTGACGGAAACAGCTCCTTGCGTGTTGGCAGCTTGTCCAAATCGGGCTCTACCTCCAACAGGGTAGATAAAGGTCTCTGCGCATTACCAAAATACTCGATACCATGTAGCGGATGGGAACCCTGCGTTGAGTTGAAGGATGACCGCTGAACCGGCTCTTTGAGTTTAGCTAATGCAGCAACAGCTGCAGATTCAAATTTACCGTCATCCGCTGCATTCGTCTTGGGAGATCCGGGCTCCGTTGCAGCTTGCAGCGCATCCCTATCCTTCCAAACTGCAACCTCAGATTTACGCGGAATAAGCAGCCGGACCATCGTCTCATCGCCAATGACAGGCTTCTTCTGCACAGGAGTGGTTTCCTCATCAGCGATCAAGAAGGGAAAAGGCTCCTTTTTCAGGCTGCTACGGGGTCGAACAGCGGCATACGTCGACTCGGCGTTCACCGCCGCAGGCTCCGGCGTGAGTTCAGCCGTCGCCATGCCGGAGGCCAGATTCCGCGATTGTATGGAAGCATTGCGTTTCATTCGATTTTGCTGACCGTAACGGTCCATTCGGCTCAAATGCTCGTTCATGACTCCCTCCGAAATTTAATCACCATGCCTGATACAAGATCAATCAAGAAGTGACATAAGATCGGCGCCCAAAGCGTCCCCGTTTGTACATAAATAAATCCGAGGCCGTAGCTGCTCGCAAACACCCATGCCGTCGGAATCCAATGCCGAAGATATCGGACATGGATCGCTGCAAACAGGATGCTCGTCCAATACGGACCCAGCCCATACTGGATCGCCCCGCGGAACAACAGCTCCTCGCATACGGCAACAACCGCCGCGATCACGACGATATGCCAAATCGGTCGATGACGGAAGAGCAGGGAATTAATGCCCCCATCATCCATACTTTCCTCCGAGATGAACCGGGACAAGAGCATATCCGCCCCGAACATCACAGCCGCAAATCCTGCTCCCCAGTACACAAATTCGACACTATTCGGGAAATTGAACAGATGAAACGGATTTCTTTTCTGAAATAACAAGATCACAAGACCGATAAGTAATGTAAGCCCTTGCGTGAGATATAAATTAATGAGCAACAATCGATCGTTTAACTGACCGGGGTCGACTTTTTGTATTTTTACATCGCGCAATTTGAACTTTTTCATAGTTTTTGTCAAACCCTGTCCTTTATAATATTTTAACGCATTCAAATCAATATAGTAAGGAGCATAAGTATGATTCGAAAAAATAACACCAAATTTGAAATGCTGTTCTCGCTTGGATTTCTCGCCTTGTTGATTACCGCGTTTGGGACGTTCTTTCTTGGGCTCAATCTCGGGATCGACAAGACGGAAGCCAAATATGCGAATCTCAAAGCAATAACGTTTCGAGAGGAAAACGAGACCTCCTATCAGCAACAGGATTTGGTCACGTTCTACTATGTGGTATTCCAGCCATATCAGCAATTTAAAGAGGACTACCTCACGCTGATCGAAGACATCACCCACAGCTCCAAGCCGGTATCGTCGGACAAGCTGAAGGACATCCGCGATAAGGCTAAAGCCAGCTATGAACAAATTGCCGTACAATCCATCGCCGACTCCTCCCCCTTGCTCAAGGAGGCCCAAACCGACTATTTAAAGAGTCTGAAGCTGTTTGAGGAAAGCATGGACCAGATCAAATCTAAGGCAGGGAACAAGAAAGGCATGGAGCTGGCCAAAATCATCAATCAAGACGAGTTCACCGTGAACGCCAAAAAGTATGGGCTGCAGGCGCAAAAGAAATATTATGCCTCGATGCTGAAATGGACCGCCAAAACCAAAAGCGGCGTTTCTGCTGACTATACATACAAAGAGAACATCGGAACTAAGGAATGGTCCGGTTATTCGCTTGCTGTAAAAAATAAAGCCGTCACCGATATGATGGTGAACGAGCAGCTTTATGTATCCTATTTGCCGCAGGACTTCACGGCCAAGATTGATCAGTTAATCAGCAGCGGAAAAGCCGATGCGCTTAAATTGAACTCCATCGGCTCTATTGTTAAGGTTTTAATTGAAACGGATGCCGTGAAGAGCAAAGAATTTGTAAAATGGAAGTCAACGTATTACGCCTCCGAATCGTTGCCGGAGTTGCCGTTCTTTGCGGAGTACTAAGCTCTCTCGCTGTCCGCCGTTAAGAGACGCTTTTCGACATTAGTAAAATCATAACCAAAATTTTAGACGGATTCAAGTTTGGGCAAAATCCGAACGACAAACACCTAACTTTGTAAAAATGTTCAGGTTAGTGTTGACACTTGGCCAAGGCCCGTGTTACATTATGAAAAATTACATCTCATGAAACACTTTGAAGGAAAGAAGCCTTCGGAAAGCTTCCAGAGAGTCGGTGGTGCTGCAAACCGGCAGCGGAACGAATGGCTTTAGCGCTCCTGAGTCGCTGCGTCGAAATGAAAGTAGGCGTAGCCGGTGAACCCGTTATCGTTCTTGTCAGCAATGACAACTGAGGCTGCTTTCTGCGAAGGGGCAGCGAATTAGGGTGGTACCACGAATAACTCTCGTCCCTTACTACGGAAGTAGTGTGCGGATTGAGAGTTTTTGATTTATTTAGCGACGCCAACTGCCTCCCAGGCGTCCTTGGTACCTTAGTCCTTTGGTACGGTAATCGGACACAGCGTCAATGAAGAAACTCAACTTAACCACATCAGCTTATGCTTCCGAAGATAGCCACACTTGCTGTCTTTCAAGGAGGCCTTGCTATATAAAACTTTTAGGAGGGTCAAATCAACATGTTTAAAGTTTTAGTATCGGATCCGATCAGCGACTTGGGGATTCAGCAGCTGATGGATGCAGCCGACGTTGAGGTCGACAAGAAGCCAGGTCTCAGCGAAGATGAATTGGTGCAGATTATTCCGCAATATGACGGTCTCCTGGTCCGCAGCCAAACGAAAGTCACCGAAAAAATCATGGAAGCCGGAACCCGCTTGAAAGTCATCGGCCGCGCTGGCGTTGGGGTCGACAACATCGATCTGGAAGCGGCGACGAAACGCGGAATTATCGTCATTAATGCTCCAGACGGCAATACGATTACGACTTGTGAACATGCCTTTGCGATGATGATGGCGCTGGCCCGTCATATTCCGCAAGCCTATGCGAAGACGATCAAAGGCGAATGGGACCGTAAATTCCTTGGCGTCGAGCTGCGCAACAAAACGTTGGGCGTGCTGGGCATGGGCCGGATCGGCAGCGAGGTTGCGAAGCGTGCCAAAGCGTTTGGCATGGATATTCTCGGCTATGACCCTTTCCTTACTGAAGATCGGGCGGAGAAGCTGGGTGTGAAGCTGGCCACCGTGGACGAAATCATCCGGAATGCGGACTTTATTACCGTTCATACGCCGCTCACACCGGAGACGAAGCATATGATCGCCCGTCCTCAATTTGAAGTGATGAAGAAAGGCATGCGCATCATCAACTGCGCCCGCGGCGGCATCATTGACGAATTGGCGCTGGTTGAAGCGATCGATCAGGGGATCGTAGCCGGGGCTGCCTTCGACGTATTCGAGAAAGAACCGCCGGAAGCCGACCACCCGTTCCTTCATCATCCGAAGATCATCGTGACCCCGCACCTTGGTGCTTCTACCGTGGAAGCTCAAGAGAACGTGGCCATCGACGTCTCCGAGCAAGTGCTTCATATCCTGCGCAACGAACCGTTTAAAAATGCGGTGAATATGCCGCCGGTTGCAGCCAGCGTCATGAACAAGCTGCAGCCTTATTTCGGGCTTGGTGAGAAAATTGGGGTCTTCCTGTCCCAGCTGAACAATCAGGCCGTCAAAGAAATCCATGTGGATTATGCCGGTGACCTGGCGGAAGTGGATACGCAGCCGCTGACTCGTTACATTATCAAAGGCGTGCTGTCCCGTCATTTCGGCAACGACGTGAATATCGTTAACTCGATGCACCTCGCGAAGGTCCGCGACATTAACGTCGTGGTATCGCAAGCCTCGGCTACCAAGGGCTTCACCAACCTGATTTCCGTGACTCTCAAGGCTCAGGACGGAACGGAGCGCCGGGTCGCAGGTACGCTGCTGAACGGTTACGGTGCACGGATTGTGCAAATCGACAAGTTCCCGGTTGACGTCGCGCCAGAAGGCCACCTCATCTTTATCTCGCACAACGACAAACCGGGGATCATCGGGCATGTGGGTACCTTGCTTGGGAAGAACGATGTCAACATCGCCTCCATGCAGGTTGGACGTAAGCTGGTTGGCGGTGAAGCAATCATGGTACTCACTGTGGATAAAACCGTGACGAAGGAAGTTCTGGACGATTTGACGAAGCTTCCGGAAATCAATAAAGCACAGCATATCATTTTCGCGTAACGGCGCGAACCACGAGATCACGAATATTCATTCCGCCGTCAGATCAATCATTGTTCCACGATGAACAAGATTTATCTGCGACATTCAACAAAAAAACATCCTTCTTCGCGAAGGATGTTTTTTTGTGATTACGTAGTTTGTCCCGATTCGACAGGAAGCAGAAAGTGAAATACGGTGCCCTTGCCAATTTCACTATCGGCCCAAATGGAACCTTGATGAGCTGCGATGATATTTTTGACGATCGAAAGACCTAATCCCGTCCCGCCGTTCTCACCGCGAACCCGTGCTTTGTCGGCTTTATAGAAGCGGTCGAAGATATACCGTAAATCTTCGCTCGGAATGCCTACACCGGTATCCGATACGGCGACGTGAAGCTGCTTGCCCATTTCGCCGGTTTCCATGGAAGCCTTGACCGTCACCTTCCCTCCTTCCGGTGTATGCCGGAAAGCATTGTCCAGCAGATTGGTCAGCACCTGCTCCAAACGGTCTTCATCGGCTTGCAGCTGCAGCTCTCCGTCTTCCAGCTCCAACACAAGCTCAACCCCGTTATCCTTGGCCCGGACCTGAAATTTACGGTCCACCCGCTCCGCCAATTCACGAAAGTCGATCTTGCGCATGACCATATCCGTATGACCTGCCTCCATCCGGGCCAGGTCCAACAAATCGCGAACCAGCCGTCCCATCCGCAGGGATTCGTCATAAATGACTTGGGCGAGCTCAGCGCTCTCTTCCGGCGAAGAAGCCATACCGTCGAGCAGCGCTTCACTGTACCCCTGCATCATCGAGAGCGGAGTCCGAATTTCGTGAGACACATTGGCCACGAAGTCGCGGCGCATCTTCTCCAAGTTGACTTCTTCGGTTACATCCCGAAGCACGGCAACGGCTCCGCGAACCTCGCCGTCCGAGGACAGCGGCGCCATATGTACGGACCATACGCCTTTCATAACGTGTACATTCATCTTCTGGTCGCTCTCTTGAACCAGCAAACGGCGGAACATCGGAAGCAGCGGTTGCGGAACCATCTGCCCTTCCCCGGCAGAGGCAGGTAAATCCTCCTCCCCATCCTCCGTCAGATCTCCCCAAAGCTGTAATAACCGATCACCCGGCGGGTTGGTTAAAATGACAGCACCCTCGCGGTCCAACGTAATTACCGCATCATTCATGCTTCTAAGCACACTGGAAAGATGTTCCTTCTCGTGCTTTAAGCTGCGGATCGTATTTTCCAGTTCTTCCGCCATATGGTTAAACGTAATGGCAAGCTCACCGATTTCATCACTCGTGCGCAGAGACAGACGCGTGTCGTACTTGCCCTTGCGCACCGCATCCGCAGCCCGAATCAGCTGCTGCATCGGCTGTGTAATCTTCGTGAACAGAAACAAAGCAAAAAACGTTGTGAGCGAAAACCCGATCATTGCGACGATCACAAATAATCGTTTGACCGCTCCAGAGTTTGTAAAGTTCGTATCGATGTAAGGCAGCAGGAACAGTCCCATTAACATCAGGACGCAAGCTACCAAGCAAATGATCGTAATCCACAGCTTACCAACGAGCGTTCTCCAGAAGTTCACTTACTTTGGAACCTCCAGCTTATATCCGACGCCCCATACGGTCGTGATCATGGCAGCGGACTCCGGCGACACCTTGTTCAACTTCTCCCGAAGCCGCTTCACATGGGTATCCACCGTACGCAAATCTCCGAAAAACTCGTAGTTCCATACGTCCTTCAGCAGCTCTTCCCGGGAAAACACCTTATCCGGCGATACTGCCAAATAATGCAGCAGCTCATATTCCTTCGGAGTCAGGCTGACTTCCTGCCCGTTTGCAGTCACCCGATGGGCATCATGCTCAATCACGAGATGAGGGAACACGATATTGTTGCTAGTTCCGCTTTCCTTCGTCAAATAAGCCGTTGCGGAAGCGCGGCGCATGATCGCTTTCACCCGGTAGATGACTTCACGAGGGCTAAACGGCTTCACGACGTAATCGTCCGCCCCAACTTCAAAGCCCTGTACGCGGTTGATTTCCTCGCCTTTGGCCGTCAGCATCAGTACCGGCGTTGCTTTTACTTGTCTCAATCGATTGCAGACCTCGACGCCGTCAATCCCCGGAAGCATCACGTCGAGCAAGATCAGACCATAATCGTTGGAAGTCGCCAATTTCAGGGCGGTCTCCCCGTCTTCGGCTTCATCGATTTCGTAGCCTTCTTTTTCCAAGTACATCTTTAGCAGCCGGCGAATCCGCTCCTCGTCATCGACTACCAGAATGCGGTTTGCTTGATCTGACATTTAACAACAACCCCTTCATCATCTTACCCAATCAGTTGAGCAGTCCATATGGTATTATTGCCTGAGTTAATCGGTACCCGCGTAGGAGTGCAGCCCCGCTATGATCAGATTTACCCCAACCAGTGTAAACATCACGACGAGAAATCCCAGAACAGCCAGCCACGAAGACTTGAGCCCCTGGAAGCCACGCGACAAGCGCAAATGGAGGTAAGCACTGTAAAATAGCCAGGTAATCAGCGCCCATACTTCCTTCGGATCCCAACCCCAGAATCTGCCCCAAGCCTGCTGCGCCCAGATCATGGCAAATACGAGCGCTCCCAGCGTAAAGATGGGAAATCCGATCGCAATCGCCCGGTAACTGATCTCATCCAAATCATCTGGGTCGATTCCCCGCAGTGCGGGCGATAACGCTGTGCCGAGCGGCTTGCGCAAAATTAACCGGAGCAGCAAATAAAGTACGGTACCAGTTAGTATTGCCCAAATTATTGTATTCAGTTTGCGGCCGGCCGTTTCCCCTCTCATCCAGGAAGGAGCATCAAACAAAGGCTTCTTCATGCCGAGGAACGGCTGAATGTGCTCCGGCTCGCTTTGATGCGGACCAACGATCGGTGGCAGATTATAAATTTCTTTATCTTCTATTGTACTATCCTGCTCCACTTGGGTGTCAATCGTTGTCTGATTTTGTACGAAGACAGCTTCATATCCGGCTGCCCGGAAGGCAAAGACGGATACAATGAAGCCCAATACTATAATAATAGAAAAAAGCGTAAATTCAACCCACCATTTTTGACGGCGGCCTGCCTTATCGGTCGCTTTAAAATCCACGGCCCTTAGCAGGTACATTAACCCCGCTACAAAACCAACGGCAAAGAACGCCTCGCCGGTAGCCGCCAGCGTTACGTGGATATAAAGCCAAATGGAACGCAGCGATGGAATCAGCGGCTGAACGTCCTGCGGGAATACAGCAGCGTAAGCCATAATGATAATCGCCAGCGGGAGTGCAAACATCCCAAGCAATATTTTGCGATAAATGATAAAGACAATGGTGAAGGCCACCATAATCATCATGGACAAGAACGTCATGAATTCGTACATATTGCTGACGGGTACATGTCCGCTATACGCCCAGCGGGTACCGCAATAGACAAGATGCGACAGCAACCCGAGCGAGGAAACGGCAAATGAAATGCGTCCCCAATTCTTCTCATGGTGCTTCGGGTCGCGGTTGCGCCACGTCTTGCCTGTTACGGCCACTACATAAAAAATAAAAGCCGCACAATAAAGCAAAAAGGCCGTCATAAATGCGACTCTGCTGATTTCCAAAAAGTTCATGGATGTTTCCCCCTATTTTCCAATGACTTCTCATCCGCTTCTACACCCATCGATTGGAGGAATGCGGAAACTTCGCGGCGCATGCCAAACCAATTCTTGGTCGTATGTCCGCCCAGCGTCAGCTGTCGGCCATCGACACGCAGCCATATGCGGCGATGCTGCCAGTAAAACCCTAAGACCAGTCCAAGCATCACGATCCCAAGACCCAGCCAAACGAACGGCATCGCCCGGTCAACCCGGATGTTCAAATAACTGGACGCTTCGATAAAGTCGACGTCTTCCATCCCAAGGACATCCAGCCGCAGCTTCGATTGTACGCCCCCAAGCTGCTCGTTAATCGCATCCTGCTGGAACCGCTCCTTGTCAACCTGTTTAGGAAAATAAATGTACTGTGCGCCTTCCTCCGGAAGATCCGGTCCTTTGATCAAAAATAAAAAGGCAGGCGCGTTAGGCTCGCCGGAAATGGATACCGGCTTTCCCTCGTCATTCAGGGAAAAATCCATATATTTATTTTGCAGCGTTAACCGGTAAGGGCCAACTTCATACTCACGCTGGGGATTTCTCATGTCCAATTTGAATTTACCGTAGGATTTCCCGGTTTTAACATCCACTAAGGCTGGCTGCACCGATCTTAGCTTCGGCGTGAGATCAAAGTCGAACTGATACGCTTGAAGTCCTTTGTAACTGAGCGGATCGTTAACCCGAATGGCATGACGCTTGACTTCGCGAAGCTGCGGCTCCTTCGAAGGATCGTCGCAATCCGCCGTGCATTCATACAGTACGGCTTGGGTCTCAAACAGCTTCGGCACAACCTTGCCTCTGGCTTTAAATTCCTCGGACATTTCGTCCTCGCTGTAATATTCAACCGTAAACTTCTCATTTTTCAAATAAAGGTTCGTTTCGGGAATATGCGTGATTTCGCCTTCAGGGAACCAGTAATGTTTGTCCAGATGCAGACCCGGCAAACCGCGGAACAAGACCGCCAGGAGAAAAACGATCAGTCCGATATGAATAATGTAAGGGCCCCAGCGGCTAAACCGCTGTTTCTCTGCCAGCAAGGCGCTGCCGTCTGTATAAACCCGGTAATGCTTCTTTCGCAACGGTTGGACGGCTCGCTGAACCCATTCCGCGCCATCTTCGTTGATTTCCCCTTGATAAACGATTTTCTGCCGGGTGAGAAATTCCAGGTGTTTGCGCACTTTTTGCTTTGAAAGCGCTTTGTAAAGCGGAAGCACGCGATCCAGACTGCAGATCACGAGCGAAGCTCCGATCATCACCAGCAGCAGTATAAACCACCAGGACTCATACGTATGGGACAAGCCCAGCCGGTAATAAATTTCGCCGATCGTTCCGTACTTGTTCTTGTAATAGGTAGAAGGATCGAAATTAATAAAGTTGCTTTCCTGTTCAAATATCGTGCCTAACATCGCACCAATCAGTGTGATGATGATCAGATAAATCGCTACCTTGACGGAGGAGAAGAAGTTCCAAATCCGGTCAATGAAATTGGGATTGGTCCGCTGCGACCGCCGGGCGACCCCGTCGTAACGCATCTCCAGCAGCCCGCCTTGCTGATCCTCCTCAAGCAGCGGTTTGCCGCAGGCTTCGCACAATACGGTTCCCACTCGGTTTTGGTGGCCGCATTCGCATTTTGTGTTTTCGATCACCGATTATGTCCTCCTCTCGCCGTCAAAGCCCCACCAGCTGCTTGATTTGGTCATCCAACGTATCCAAATTCAGCTCGCCTTGATGAATGGAGGTAATTTTGCCGTTCTTGCCGATAAAGAACGTCGTTGGCATCGGCACGATGCCGTAATCGCGCGTTGTCGTATTGTCGGAATCAAATAAAATGGGAAAATCCACGCCCGTCTGCTTGACGAAATTTTGTACGGTCATCTCGTCTTCGCCCGTGTTGATGCCCAGGACGACGACGCCTTGATCGCGCCATTTTTCCCATTGGGCTTGTAATGCGGGCATTTCTTTCACGCAATAAGTGCACCAGGTAGCCCAGAAGTTCAAGACCACCGATTTGCCCTTATAGTCGTCTAACGTATGTACCTGTCCATCCAAACCGAGCAGTTTAAACGCCGGCGGATTCCCGCCTTGTTTAGGTTTATCGGCCTCGCCGCCGGACACTGCGGTCCCGATCGCATATCCGCCTAGGATGACGATCAACAGCAAGATGACGATTTGGATCGGCCGTCTCGCCTTCCCCATAGTTAACTTCCTTTCTATGAAAAATATCATGAAGTGTTGAACAAATCGTGAACACTCTATGAACATTATATCGGAATTCGCCGCAGTTTCAGCCCGGGGAAATATGAATATTATGTGACGCGCTAGAAATGAGGTGAAAATGCGATGAAAGGGCGGTAAGGTGAAAAGATTCGTATGATCCTGCTATCGCTTATAGGCCTTGATGTTGTTTGAACGACAGGTTAGCTACGACTGGGGCAACCGGGCAAAATGTTCTTACGATCGCTGTTGCTCGCGGAATTCTTAATCATAACAAGTTCAAGGTAGAATTCCGCTCACAAAGGCGAACGCTCCGCTTCTCCAGAATCATTTTATCCTTTTGCCATTCTCCGTATTTTTGTTCAATCTACAAGGCAAGACCTTGACGCTTCGCTGTTCAGAATCGTTCCACCCTGTTGCCTTTCGCCTCCAGTTCACCGCATTTCTAGCGCTTTGGAGTGGGGGGAGTAGTGGTGCGGGCGAGTTTGTAGAGGCTGTCGACTTCTTCTTTGGTCAAATGGCGGTACAGGCCGCGTTTGAGGTTACCCAGAACCAAATCACCAAAGGAGATGCGCTTGAGCCGTGTCACCGGGTGCGAAATCGCATCAAACATGCGGCGCACCTGACGGTTTCGGCCCTCATGAATTGTGATCGAGATGGTTGCGTATTTCTCCTCCGGATCGATGTCATAGTACTCGACCTCGGCTGGAGCCGTCATACCATCCTCCAACATCACACCTTGCTTCAGCTTGTCCAGCGCCGTACCGTGCGGCACCCCTTTGACCGTTGCGAGATACGTCTTCGGTACATGATGCTTCGGATGCGTCAGCAGATGCGCAAATTCGCCGTCATTGGTCAGCAGCAGTAAACCTTCCGTATCATAGTCGAGCCGGCCTACTGGATACACCCGCTCCTTGATTCCTTTTAAGTAGTCGGTGACGATTTTCCGGCCTTGGGGATCGGAAGCGCTTGTGATGACGCCTTTTGGTTTGTTGAACATCAGGTACAGCTTCTTCTCCGCGCCGATCGGCTTGCCGTCGACGGTAATGACGTCCACAGACGGATCAGCTTTCGTGCCCAGCGTCGTGACGGTCTCACCGTTGACTTGAACCTTGCCGCTTAGAATCAATTCCTCGCATTTACGGCGCGATGCCACACCGGCAGCGGCCAATATTTTCTGTAATCTTTCCATATTTGCATTAGTCACCTCATACACATGATACCCACCTCATGGAAAAATCACAATAGCGGCCCCAATAAACCGCAAAAACCGCCTCATCAGCGAAGGGCTGCGGGCGGTTCACAAACCTAAACGATATGTAGATATTAACCGAATAAGAGCAAGCAAACGACAATCGCTGCGATAAAGCCAACTACATCCGAAAATAACCCCACCTTTAGGGCATAACGTCCGTTCCGGATCCCCACGGCACCGAAATACACCGTTAAGACGTAAAGCGTCGTGTCGGTACTTCCTTGGATGGTGGAAGCAATCCGGCCGATCATCGAATCCGGACCATAGGTTTTGATCAGGTCCGTTGTAAATGCAAGCGAGCCCGTCCCGGTCAAAGGCCGGAGAAACCCAAGCGGCAACACTTCCGGTGGAACATGAAGCCTGGATAGAAAGGGGGTCATCCACCCGACAAAGAAATCGAGCGCCCCGGAAGCGCGGAATACGCTGATCGCCACCATCATGCCAACCAGATGCGGGATAATCCCGATGGCGGTCGAGAACCCGTCCTTAGCCCCGTCGACAAACGATTCGTAGACCGGTACTTTTTTGAAATAAGCATATAGCGGAATAAAGGCAATCATCACCGGTACGGCCCAAGCAGAAATAAGGTTCACCCAATCGAGCAAAGTGCCTCACCCTTTCAGCGAGATATCGGGTGGCGCCGAGACCTGCGGCGGAGTACGATAAGTGTTCCGTCTGCGATACCAGCGATCGGCAACGATGGCCGCCCCTGTGGCGATGGCCGTCGCAAGCAGCGTCGACCCCACAATTTCTGCCGGATTCGCAGAATGGAAGTTGATGCGGATCGCGATCAGCGTGGTTGGAATCAGCGTAATGCTGGCGGTGTTCAGTGCCAGCAGGGTACACATGGCCGGAGACGCCGTCTGTTTGTCCGGATTCAGCTCTTGCAGTGCCTGCATGGCGCGGATCCCCATCGGCGTAGCTGCATTCCCAAGCCCAAGCAAATTCGCGCTCATATTCGATAAAATATACCCCATGGCCGGATGGTTCTTCGGCACGTCGGGGAACAAATAAGCAACAATCGGCCCGAGCAGCTTGGAGATCGTCTTCACCAAGCCCGAATCTTCCGCCAGCCGCATGATCCCAAGCCAAAACACCAATACGCTGATCAAACCAAAGCATACGGTTACTCCGGTCGCGGCCCCGTCAAACGCCGCTTGCGTCACCGTGCCGATATCCCCTTTGATGGCTGCAAAGAGAAACCCGATCAAAATGAGCGCAAGCCATATTTTGTTGACCATTCTTCCTTCCCCTCCTTGGCCCAGTCCTGCCTATCTCCCTTAATTACACTCAAACGTCAAACAGCAAGGTTTGCAACACCTTCTTTAACGCCCCGGACCAATCGGAAGGTAATTGAATTACCTTATGGTCCGAGGCAAAACCAAAGGCTCCGCCGACATTCGGCTCGCTTCCCCTCTCCATGAGGGACGGGTTGTAGCTGACCTTATCGTAAACCGGCACCGTGCCGATTTCTTCTCCCTTTAATCGAACGCTGATTCTTCCGCGATAACCAAACGAGCCTGTGTGCGCCTCTACTAGCTTCAGCCTTCTCTCAATCTGACCGACTTCCTCCGGTGCCAACGCATATTTGAATTCCGCCCCGGTAACCAGGCTGTTTTCAATCTCTTGCCCTTTGCCGATCAACGTCGTCAGCGGAAAGTTAGCAAAACCGTAGTCCAACAGCTTGCGGTGATCATTCCAATCATCCCCGTCGTTTAATGTAACAACGGCGATTTGTTGTCCTTTTCGGGTCGCGGAGCTCACCAAACAGCGTCTGGCCGTCTTGGTATAGCCGGTTTTGACGCCGTCCGCCCCATCATAGAAGCGCAGCATCTTGTTCTTGTTCAGCCATTTATAATCCCACGGATCATTGGGATTTGGCGCGGTTTTGCTGGGCGTTCGGACGATCTCCTTAAAATGCGGATTTTTCAAAGCATAGCTTGTCAGCTTGGCCAAATCGTTGGCTGAAGAATAGTGCCCTTCGGCATCTAAACCATGCGGATTTTGAAAATGGGTATGCGTCAGTCCGAGCAGCTTGGCCTTTTCATTCATTAAATAAACGAAGCCTTCTTCCGAGCCGCCCACATGTTCAGCAATCGCTGTCGCGGCATCGTTGCCCGAACGGAGCATCAGCCCGTAGAGCATATTTTCCAGACTCATCTCTTCCCCTAAATGGAGATATAGGGATGAGCCTTCCTTCCCGTACGCGTTCTTCCCAACCGTGACCGTATCCGACAGCTTGCCGTGCTCGATAGCCACGATGGCGGTCATGATCTTGGTCAAGCTGGCGATCGGCAGCTCGTCATCTCCTTGCAAGCTGTACAGCAGGCGGCCCGAAGTCACGTCAATGACCGCAGCGGCCTGAGCATGGATCGATGGCGCAGCGGGAGCAGCTTGTACGGCCTGCGGATTCACCCAAGCGAGCAGCAGAACCGCGGCCAATAAGCGGCAAAGTGTGCGAAATCTGCGGTCATGTGAGTCTTTCTTCATAAGTGGATTCCTCCGGTAACAGGTACTGTAGCGGGTACTTGTTTACTTATATGCAATTTTCCAAGAGAGTATGTCCCACCTGAAATCAAGAAAAAGACCCCTCCCGGCAGCCCGGAAAGGATCAACGGTCAAAAAGCGGTTATGCAAAAGGATTGATGCCGGCTTGGACGGCCGATTCCTGCATCTGAGTGGCTTGTGCTGTTGCCATCGAGGCATTCGCAGATGCATGTTGGTTCGGGAACATGGACTGGATTCTGTCGATGACGCCAGGCAACGTATCGATGATTTTTTCGACAAGATGCGTTTGGTTATCCAGCGGTACAATGTGTACCCCCGGCTTCCCAACGACGAGGAACGCGATCGGATTAATCGATACCCCGCCGCCGCTACCGCCGCCAAACGGACGGGCTTTGCCGTGCTCGGACGAGCTTGTGGCCGATTTATTGTGTTCGTCATCGACAATAAAATCGCTCCCCCCGGCAGCAAAACCGAAGCCCACGCGGCTGATCGGCAAAATCACGCTGCCGTCCGGCGTTTCGACCGGCTCACCCACGATCGTGTTGACATCAACCATTTCCTTGATGTTTTCCATGGCGGTTTGCATTAGTCCTTGAATAGGATGGTCAGCCATTTTTTAACTCCTCCCTTCACTTTTAGCACGCGAACTATAAGTACCAGTCCAGCATAGATAGCATAACCGCAGCGAATTTGCGCTATGCAGCGGAATTCCGTGGAAAATAACGGCTTGCTGCCGAATACAGGAACCACAAATAATTTAGGTCTTTGCTTCAAAGTAATATAGCGGGTAAGCCAGCCGACAAGCGTCGCTTTAACTCCCCATATTGCCCCCGTTAATGTAGCGGTATGGGCCGCATCCTCTAATGCGATGTTCGTTGACCATTCCAGCTTGCGGAAGGAAACGCGGCGAAGTGTGGATTGAAGCCAGACCCGCAGCCTGCTGGTCGCCTGAAGCAACCGTTCGAATTGATCCATCCAAAGCTCGATCTTGTCCTTGTTCACCTCATGGTTGACGCTGGTGGATTCCTTTTGCAGCACGTTCTCTGGCTGATTTTTCTCGATCTGCACACCGTCACGCCAATTTTTGATCCGGATCGTAGGTACCTGGTAACGTAAGCGAACAAAGCCATAGAGCATCGTGACTTCCAACAACACCGTGTCATCCCGATTTTTCTTGCGCAGGGTCATATTGAACGTAATGGTAGACAGCAAAATCAAGGCAGCTATTAGCAGCAGCAGGATCAGGATGCCTCCGAGCCAAATCCACACGGGAAAGCCCTCCATACCTATCAGATAAAATACTCCATCGTAGTATGGCTATCCCAAAAGAAAATCATTCGATACGTTTCACGATTTAAGCAAAGTGTTCGATAACAAACTTAATGCGTTTTGGGGCCGAATAACAAACGATCCCTTCTCAATTTGAGCGGGATCGTCGGTTCGTTCTGCCTGCGGTTTCTTTGCGGATGTCCTCATAAATTCCCTGGTTCCATATCATCGGGATTTTCCCCCGGTGACTCCTCCTCCTTTGCAACAAAATCCTGATTTACATCATCAAACGTCAGCTGTTGTTCCTCTAAGCGCTGGAACAGGAGCTGCGTCTCCTCCTCCAGCTCCTCGGCACTTTCGAAATCGGCCAAGTCCG
Source organism: Paenibacillus sp. p3-SID1389 (assembly GCF_025151705.1). Taxonomy (NCBI): domain Bacteria; kingdom Bacillati; phylum Bacillota; class Bacilli; order Caryophanales; family Paenibacillaceae; genus Paenibacillus; species Paenibacillus sp. p3-SID1389. Next base: position 34,068 of record NZ_JALXVO010000032.1, read on the forward strand.
GCAAATCCTTTAGGCTGGCCAGTCCAAAATAGTCCAGAAACGCTTTGGTGGTCCCGTACAAAATTGGACGCCCGATCGCTTCAGCGCGGCCCACTTCTTCAATTAAATCCTTGTTGACCAGGGAATGAATCGCCCGCTCGGATTTCACCCCCCGGATTTCCTCAATCTCTACCCGAGTAATCGGTTGACGATAAGCGATAATCGATAACGTTTCAAGCGCAGCCTGGGATAAGGTCGAACGCGAAGGCGAATAAGCCAGCCGTTCGAAATAAGGGGCATGCTCCGGAAGCGTCGCCAACTGGTAGTTGCCGGCGATTTGCACGATTTGCAGTCCTCTGCCGGCTCGCTCGAAGGACGATTTCATATCCAGCAAGGCATCGGACACCACCTCTTGCCGCTGCTCCGTCACTTCAGCCAGCTGTTTGAGGCTTAAGCCTTCCTCACCTGCCAAGAAGAGCAACCCCTCAATAATCGATTTCAATTCCTGAAAATTCATCGATACTTCCTTCCCCTCTCCACTCCATAACAATATCGTCGAAAAGCCGGTTCTGATAGCAGACGATTTGCTTCATCTTCATCAGTTCCAACACGGCCAAAAACGTGACGACGATTTCGTGCCGACTCATCTCCGTATGCAGCAGCTTGGAAAAGAGCAACCTGCCGCCTTTCCCCACATGCTCGAACGCGGACACGACTTCCTTCAGCCGGTCCTTAACGGAAATTTCGTCGCGGTGAATCCGCGCCACCGTGTTGCGCTTGGCTGCCCGACGCATCGCCTTCTGGAAGACGGCAATCAAATCAGCAGCATGCAGCCCTTTCACAGGGTTCTCCTGCACCTCCGGCATAAACGGCGTCAGATCCTCCGGTTCTTTCGAGAAAATCAAGCTGCGCTCCCATTCGCGTTCATGCAAATGCGCAGCGATCCCTTTATATTTACGGTATTCGATCAGCTTGCGGATGAGCTCGTCCCGAGGATCCTCTTCCTCCTCAAACAAGTAATCGAAATCATCGTCCATTTCGATGACGGGTGGTTTCGGCAGCAGCTGCTTACTCTTGATCGACAGCAGCGTCGCAGCCATGACCAGAAACTCGCTGGTGACCTCCAGCTCAAGCTCCTGCATGTCTTGCAAATATTCGAGGTACTGATCGGTAATCTCACTGATGGAGATTTGATGGATATCAATCTCGGCTTTATCGATCAGGTGCAATAGCAAATCCAGCGGCCCCTCGAAGGTTTCCAGCTTATACGTTACTGTCGTCAATGAACATCCTCCACCCGTAAGCAAACATGTATGTACATAAGTTTACCTTAAAAATCGGTTGTTGCAAAAGAAAAATGTAGTACCCCTACGGCTCAGGGGTACTACATTAAGATAAGCATTATTGCAGCTGTTTCGTCAAGTTCGCCATTTCGATAGCTGCCAGTGCGGCATCCCAGCCTTTATTTCCGGCTTTCGTTCCGGCACGTTCGATCGCCTGCTCGATATTTTCGGTCGTTACGACGCCAAAGATCGTAGGCACGCCGGTTTTAAGGCCAACGGCAGCAACGCCTTTGGAAACCTCGTTGCAGACATAATCATAATGAGTGGTGGAACCGCGGATGACCGTACCCAGTGTAATGACTGCATCGTATTTGCCGCTCTCCGCCAGCTTCTGTGCCGCAAACGGGATTTCAAATGCCCCCGGTACCCAGGCGACATAAATTTCTTCCTCTTTGGCTCCATGCCGTTTCAATGCATCCAAGGCGCCGGAAAGCAGCTTGCTTGTAATAAATTCATTAAAGCGGCTGACCACGATCGCATATTTTAACCCGTCCGATACTAAATGCCCTTCAAATACGTTTGCCATGATTCATCAAACCTTTCTATTAGTAGAGTTAGATCATTGCTAAGAGGGAGTTTGCTTCGCCTTTAAACGCGAGTGGAGGATTCATCCTGCTCCACATCGTCAAATTTGAGCAAATGCCCTAATTTCGCTTGTTTGGTATGCAAGTACTTGGTGTTATCCTCGTTCTCTTTCATTTGGATAGGTACCCGTTCGACAACCTCCAGGCCATAGCCCTCCAAGCCTTTGATTTTACGTGGATTGTTGGTCATCAAGCGAATTTTGCGGACACCCAGATCCTTGAGAATCTGCGCCCCAATTCCGTAATCGCGCAGGTCTGCCGGAAATCCAAGCTTCAGGTTGGCGTCCACCGTATCAAAGCCTTGTTCCTGCAGTTTGTAGGCTTTCAGCTTGTTAATCAAGCCGATGCCGCGCCCCTCCTGTCGCATATATAGCAGCACGCCTCTGCCAGCTTCCTCAATCTGGCGCAAAGCGGCTTCAAACTGCGGACCGCAATCGCAGCGGTGAGAGTGGAACACGTCCCCGGTCAAGCACTCAGAGTGCACCCGCACCAACACCGGCTCATCGCCGTTGATTTCTCCTTTGACAAGCGCAACGTGTTCTTTATTATCCACATCATTTGTATAAGCGACAGCGCGGAACTCGCCGTAATCGGTTGGCATGCGCACTTCCACTTCGCGATTCACCAATTTCTCTTTCTCATTGCGGTAATGGATCAGGTCTTTGACGCTGATCAGCTTGAGATCATAAGTTTTGGCGATCTCCACCAAATCCGGCAGCCGGGCCATCGTCCCGTCTTCCTTAATAACCTCGCAAATGACGCCAGCAGGATAGGCCCCGCACATCCGGGCCAGATCAACCGCGGCTTCCGTATGTCCAGCGCGGCGCAGCACGCCGCCTTTCTTGGCGATCAGCGGGAACATATGGCCTGGGCGGCGGAAGTCCGATGGCTTGGCGTTGGGATCCATGATCGCCTTCACCGTCAACGAACGCTCATATGCCGAGATTCCCGTCGTTGTATCTTTATGGTCAATGGAGACGGTAAAGGCCGTCCCATGATTATCCGTATTTTGCGCCACCATCGGCTGCAAATCCAACTCTTCTGCCCGTTCCGCCGTAATCGGCAGGCAGACCAGACCGCGGCCTTGGGTGATCATGAAGTTGATCACTTCGGGCGTTGCCTTTTCAGCCAGTGCCACGAAATCTCCTTCATTCTCCCGGTCTTCGTCGTCGACGACGATAATGACCTTCCCCCGCATCAGTTCGTAAATCGCTTCTTCGACCCGGTCTAATACAATGTCACTCATCACTTTCCCCTCCTTAAAGTAAATGTTGATCGTCTGATGTAACAGAACTCTGAGACGTTATTCCTCAACACATTGGGCGATTTGCACTGCTAACGGAACTAGGAGGTCTTATTTAGCGCAGAGCTCTCCGTTCCGTTAAAATCAAATTTAAACGAACCCGTTCGCAGCCAGAAACGGGAGGTTGATTCCCGACTCGCCGCCGCTCGCTTCTTCCGTATCCTGACCGCCTCTGCCGTACTTGAGGAGATGATCCACGTATTTTCCAAGCACATCGCATTCCAGATTCACCGTATCTCCCGCCCGCTTGAAGGCGAGCACCGTCTCGGCTAACGTATGCGGGATGATGGATACCGTAAACGTCCCGCCTTCCGCTTCGACCACCGTTAAGCTGATCCCGTCTACAGCGATGGAGCCTTTAGGAATAATGTATTTGAATAAGGAAGGCTTACTTGGACGAATTTCAAACACGACCGCATTCTGATCCTGGCTCGTTCCAACAATGGTGCCGACTCCGTCGACATGTCCCTGTACGATATGTCCGCCGAACCGTCCATTCGCCGCCATGGCCCGCTCCAGATTCACACGGCTGCCTGGTTTCAAATCCTTTAGATTCGTGTTGCGGAACGTCTGCGGCATCACGTCTACCGTAAAGGAGGAAGCGTCAAACGAGGTGGCTGTCAAGCAGACTCCGTTCACCGAAATGCTGTCACCTAGCTTGATGCCTTCCGTCACAACCTTCGCCGAAATGTTCAGAATCATCGCTTCCCCTTTGCGGCTGATCGATTTCATCGTGCCGATTTCTTCCACAAGTCCTGTAAACATTAGTGATCTCCCTCCTTCACCTGCGCCCAGACCGGTACTCCCCGGATGCACACATTATCCCCGATTTGTTCGACTTCCATGTCGCGCAAGGTCACCGCATCCCGCATTAGATCATACCCGGCAAAGCTAAAGCTCGAGGGCGCTTCAGCTCCTCCGATCAGCTTGGGAGCAAGGAAAAGCACGATCTCATCCACCAGCTGCTGCTCCAATAGCGAACCGTTTAGACGTCCGCCTCCTTCTACGAGTACAGAAGAAATCCCTCGCTGTCCGAGTTGAACGAGCGCGTTCCGTAGATCAACCTGCGGACCGCTGCCGCAGCGGAGAACTTCCGCCCCAAGGTGGATGAGGCGTGCTGCCTTGTCTGGATCAGCCTGTTCCGTCGTCACAATCCATGTGGGAGCTTGCCCATCCCGAAGGACTTGTGCCGTCTCTGGAATGCGGAGCGTCGAATCCGCGATGATGCGAATGGGCGACAATCCCGGAACGGATAACCGGGTAGTCAGCTGCGGATCATCCGCGAGGATCGTCGAGGCGCCTACCATAATGGCCTGATGGCGATGCCGCATCGTATGGACGATTTCTCTTGCTCCCTCGTTGGAGATCCACTTGCTGTCCCCCGTCCGACTCGCCAGCTTCCCATCCAGCGTGCTGGCGGATTTGATCGTCACATACGGCATGCCGGTCGTGATGAACTTAATAAAGCGACGATTCAGCTTCAAAGCCCGTTCACGCAGCACACCAACTTCCACCTCAATCCCGGCGGCGCGAAGCAGCTCAATGCCTTTGCCGGCGACCAGCGGATTTGGATCTTCGCAGGCAACTACGACGCGCTGCACCTTCTCGTGAATCAAGCGCTCTGCGCAAGGCGGCGTTAACCCGTGATGGCTGCAGGGCTCCAAGGTGACATAAACGGTGCTGCCTTCTGCCTGGGAACCGGCCATGTTCAGGGCATGCACCTCGGCATGCGGAGTTCCCCGCTTCAAGTGCGTACCCAGCCCAACCAATGCCCCGTCCTTCACGACAACGGCACCAACGACCGGATTGGTCCCGGTTTGTCCCTGCGCGCGCTCCGCCATGTCCAGCGCTAGAGCCATGTAATATTCGTCGTCAATCACCTTCATCCGCGGTCCTCCTTACACCAATCCGTGAAGCGAAGAATACAAAAACAACCCTGCCGCAATCCGGCAGGGTTGAAATGAGAGTGGTTTTACGCATATCAAAAAGAGCACCTTCGTCTCCTCCCTGTCGCCACGACACGATCTGAGATCGTACAAGACGACAATGGACCAAAACGAAAGCTTGGCAACGTCAAGACTCTTCACCATCGTATATATGTGAAAAATAGAACTTGATCGTTTGAAGCTCTTTAGGTATGAACACCTTCGCAAATAAAATAACGTACGTGCTCTCGCGTTTTCCTTCTCCCATCCAGACTATACTGTCGGTCCCGGAATCTCACCGGCTCAGCCGCATGCTTACGTAAGCGCTGCGGGTCACGGACTTGTGCTTCATCGAACGAGCGTCCAATGAGCCATCACCGTCGGTAGGGAATTTCACCCTGCCCCGAAGGATTGCCAAATATTAAATTTGCATGACTGCAAGACGAATGTTAGCACTAATTTTGCAAAAAATCAAGCACACCTGTCACAACGCCAGCGAACCTCCACCTAGCGGGTACTTGCAGATGTGCATAAAAACCGGCCTAAAGAGCTAACCTTAAGAACGATATCGTATGACAAATTCAATTCTCAGGAGGAATGAACGTGGCAAAACCGGATAATCGCTCCGACAATGTGGAAAAGCTGCAACGGAGCATCCAAAACACGATTAAGAATTTCCGTGAAGGACAAGATTACCTCAGCGAACATGCTGACGAAATCTCCCCTCAGGAGAAGAAGCAAATCGAGGAGAAGAACGAGAAACGACTGCACGCTATCGAAGGCTTACGCGAAGAGATCAAAGACGAAGCCGCTCACCAAAGAAAATCTTAATTCAATGAAAAGGGGCTCCGCCGCCAAGACCAACTTGGATTTGCGGGGCCCTCTTACTTACTGGCTGATTAAGCTTCGTCCCAAACGGTAACTTCCTTCATTTTATCCCCAGGACGAATTTGGTCCACGTATTCCATACCCGAAATCACTTTACCGAAAACGGTATGCACTCCGTTCAAATGCGGCTGCGGCTCATAGACGATAAAGAACTGGCTGCCGCCTGTATCCTTGCCGGCATGGGCCATCGACAATACCCCGCGCTCATGCTTGGTCACGTTGGTATCTGTTTCGCATTTGATCGTATAGCCCGGACCGCCCGTACCATTGCCGATCGGACAACCTCCTTGCGCGACAAAACCCGGAATCACGCGATGAAACGTAAGTCCGTTATAAAATCCGGAGTTGGCCAGCTTCTCAAAGTTCGCGACCGTTCCAGGAGCTTCCTCGGGCAGGAACTGAATTTCGACTTCTCCGCCTTTTTCCAAAACGATTTTACCTTTTTTCATATCAATGTACACACCCTTCTATATGAACGTCTGGGACAAACCTCTTACAGTTTACTAGAAAATCCGCGTACAAGCAAAACAAGGCCAAACAGGGAACGAATACACGCTCCCTCTTAGGCCTTGTTGCTTCAATCGCTCCTGCCTATTTCAGCGATGGCTGCTTCGCGATCCGTTCTGGAATCACGTCACATGCGACCAGATCCTGCAACGACTCGCGCTTCACGACAAGATCGCTGCGGCCGTCTTGCACGAACACGACCGCCGGACGACGGATCCGGTTGTAGTTGCTGGCCATCGCGTAGTTGTACGCACCGGTGCAGGATACGGCGAGCAGATCGCCGCTGTTCACCTTCGGCAGCTCTACGTCCCAAATCAACATATCGCCGCTTTCGCAGCATTTACCGGCAATCGACACGATCTCTTCATTGGCATCGTTGGCGCGGTTGGCCAGCATCGCCTCATATTTCGACCCGTACAGCGCCGGACGTGGGTTGTCCGTCATTCCGCCATCAACGGCCACGTATTTACGTACGCCAGGGATATCCTTGCTTGTACCTACCGTATACAGCGTCGTGCCAGCATCACCTACGATGCTCCGGCCCGGTTCAACCCAGATTTCCGGAAGCTGCGGATAATCAGCGAACTCCCGTTTCACTGCATCCGTAATCGCTCCAACATAATCGGACACCTTCAGCGGTGTGTCGCCTTCCGTATAACGAATGCCAAAGCCGCCGCCCAGGTTAACCACCTTGAAGATCACACCAAGCTGATCCTTCACCTGCATAGCAAAAGCCGCGACGCGCTCAACCGCCAACTGGAACCCTTCCACTTCAAAAATTTGCGAGCCGATATGCGAATGCACGCCAAGCAAATGCAGATTCAGGCTGCGGTTGGCCAAATCAACGGCTTCCAACGCCGAACCGTTGCCGATATCAAACCCGAACTTCGAGTCCGTCTGACCGGTTGAAATATATTCATGCGTATGGGCTTCCACCCCTGGTGTTACGCGCAGCAGGACATTGACCGTAACGCCTTTCTCGGCGGCAAGCGCCTGCAGCATGTGCAGCTCCGTAAAGTTGTCCGCTACGAAACAGCCAATCCCGGCGGAAATCGCCATTTCCAATTCATCTGGCGTCTTGTTGTTGCCATGAAAATGGATTCGCTGCGCAGGAAATCCCGCTTGAAGGGCCGTATACAATTCACCTTCGGAGACAACATCCAGGGACAAGCCCTCCTCCTCGGCCAGCCGGCACATCGCCATGACGCAGAATGCTTTGCTGGCATAGGCGACCTGGAAAGACAGCCCCGATGCCCGGAAAGCACCCATATATTCACGGCATCTTTGCCGCACAAGGGCTTCATCTACGATATACAGCGGCGTTCCGTAGGTTTGCTTCAGCTCGACCGTATCGCAGCCGCCGATTTCGAGATGGCCTTTTGCATTAATTTTGCTGGTACCGTGTAAATACATCTATGCAGTCCTCCACTTTCACAATTTTACACCAGTATAGCAAACAACCGGGAAACTGAAAAATGGATTTTTCGGAATATCATTTGTGTTATTTGTTAAACAAGCCTAAGCCTCACTTTTTGCCCGGCATTCGCGTGTTGTCGCGCGGTTTGTTGGAGGACGGTCTCTGCTTGGATGTCATGACCGGAACGCGGAATAATACCCCGGCCATCGCCTTTGCATTAAAAGGTATGAACGGCCACAAGTAAGACGAATTATTCGAGCGGCGCAGGGTCAGCAAAACGATAAATGTGGTGATCCCGACAATCAGCCCGCCGGCGCCGAAAATCGCCACGGCCACAAGCAAAGCGAGCCGCACGACGCGATTGGCCAGTCCCAACTCATAGCTCGGCGTTGCAAACATCCCGACGGCCGCTACCGCCATATAAAGGACAACCTCGTTGACGAACAGCCCCGTCTGGACGGCGATATCACCGATCAGGATCGCAGCGATCAAGCCCATCGCTGATGCCAGCGGCGTCGGCGTGTGCACAGCCGCCATCCGCATCAGATCGACGCCGAACTCGACTAACAGGAATTGGGCGATGAGAGGGATTTTGCCCTGCTCCTGAGGCCCGATAAAGGCAAGCCCCGCCGGCTTGAACTCCGGATGAACGACGATCAGCAGCCAAATCGGCAGCAGGAAGAGCGAGGCGAAAATCCCAAAGAAGCGGACCCAACGCAGGTAAGTCCCCATGAATGGGGTCTGCCGGTTCTCCTCCGCATGCTGGCATAGATCAAAAAAGGTCGTCGGCAATATCATCACGCTGGGCGATGTATCCACAAACACGACAACCCGTCCTTCGAGCAAATGCGAAGCAACGACGTCCGGACGTTCCGAGTAGCGTACCAACGGATACGGATTCCATCCTCGGTGAATGATCGCTTCCTCCAACTGCTTATCCGCCAGAGGTATCCCGTCGATGTTAACGGCTTTGATTTTCTCACGGATCGAATCGACTTGGGTCTTATCCACGATATCATCGATGTAGGCGATACAGACATCGGTGCGGGTCCGACGGCCAACGCTGACCATCTCCAGCTTCAGTCCTGGGTCACGAAGCCGGCGGCGGACCAAGGTAATGTTGGTCACCAAGGTCTCCGTGAATCCGTCCCGCGAACCGCGGACGACGCGCTCCAGCGAAGGTTCCTCTGGGCTGCGCGTCGGGTACAACCGGGTATCCATGATCAGCGCGGTTTGCTCGCCTTCGATAAACAGCGTGCTCATGCCGGTTAACGTTTTATTGATGGCGTCGCTCAGCTTCTCCGTTTTTTCCACCTGAATATGAGGAATATAGAGCTCGAAGAAGGATCGAAGCGCTCCGGTCGTTAAATTTTCCGGCGTCAAATACGTCAGCCGTTTAATGATCTCCTGCATGACGTCGGTTCTCGCAAACCCATTGATGAAGAACAGGCAGGTGCGTTTGCCGCCGAAGGTCATGTCGCGGAACACAACGTCAAAGCTCTCTCCCGCTCCGATGACTTCCTTCAGCGTATGTTTCGTTGTCGTCAGACTGCGGCTGATCGCATCGCTTTGCTGCCAATAGATGACCGACTCCTCAACGTTATCGGACCGCTCCGCTTCGCGTTTCCGTCTGATCGCTTCCTCTTCCGGATAATTCTCCTGCAGAAAATTTTCTTCTTCCTCAGGCACGAAGTCCGGGATCGCCTGCGGCTGATCCATTCCGCCCTGCATCGTTTCCTGCGTATCCTGCTCCATCCACATCTACCTCCGTTTCTTCAAATCACGGTCTGTAAATAAACCACTCAAACAGGGAGCCCGCCATTTTGCCAAACACCATCGCGAGCAAGAAGCCAAACAGATATCGCTGCATATGCAGCCTCTTGGCTAATATGGGAAGTACGTTCAGCACCTCGGTCAAAGCCGCCGCCAGCATCCCCACGAATACGCCGTTAAACAAACCGACGATGCCGGTAATCAGCCATGGCCCGGCCACCTTCCAGTTCCAGAAGTCCGCTACCGTGCCAATCACCGCTCCGGCGATCATCGCCCCTTCATACCAATGCACCTTATCGTAGGAATTTGTCACCTGGGCCAGGCGCGGAATCATGTCGAGCACGATAAATAAGGCGATCACGCCTCCGCCAATAGCAATGCCGCCGGCCAGGCCAAGGAAGATCGCCAACCCCGCAGCAACAGGTGACATCAGCTTCGCTTCGCCGCTGAATCGGCGCGGTGCATTTTTTTGTACTCTTCAGCAACGACGTATTGGTTCAGGTTCTCCTGGTAGAGGAACATTTCAACTTCGAGCGGGGTGGGTTCCTCGTTCCATTTTTTCTTAAACAAATGATTAAAGAATACGATCATCCCAAAACCGATACCTACGGAATAGGCCCCTTGAAATAGATAAGGATGCTCGTCCTTCTCCCCCGTGATCATCTCCACGATCCGGACCTGAACCTCGGGCATGCTGACGTCGGCGTGAAAGTTCATGATGGTCAAGGCCGCTCCAAAGAAGAGCAGCAGCCATACTAAGGCAAACAGCAGCAGAGACGGCTTCTTCTCGGCTCTGACCATTTCCACGAGTACATGGGGCTCGCCAAGCAGCTCAATCCGCAGCCCGGGAAACTTCGTTTGGATCGCGGAAATGACCTGCAGCGTATCAATCACGATCAGATTCCCGTCACGTTGCTCCGGCCGGACCAACTCCAGCTCCAGCAGCTTGCCCTCCAGCTCCGGCTCTGCCAGCACTCGGGCTACGTCCCGCAGCCGGATCGGCACCCCGGCGGGAAGTCCGACCTGCTTGCGCAGACGCAAATAGACGATGGACGCGGACTCATTCTCCATGCTGACCACCCTTCCACTAGCGTATTGCCCATAGTATGCCAAGCGAGGGGGGGCTTTACTCTTACTCTTGCACGCAAAAAAAAGCATGGGACGATGCTTACGCATCCGCTCCCATGCTTGATTCGATTGAGCTCTTCTGGGATTACAGCGATGCTGCCGTATCCAGAGCCACTTCCATCATTTGCTTAAACGTCGTTTGCCGTTCCTCCGCCGACGTCTCCTCGCCAGTCAGCAGATGGTCGCTGACGGTCAGAATCGTCAACGCCTTCACGCCGTATTTGGCGGCCAGGGTATAGAGGGCGGTGGTTTCCATTTCGACTCCCAGCACGCCGTATTTCATCAGCAGCTGGGTCACACTCGTATCGTCGCGATAGAACATGTCCGAGCTGAAAATGTTGCCGACATGCAGCTTCAGCCCTTTTTCCACGCCGCGCTCATAAGCCGCCTTCAGCAACTCAAAGTTAGCGATCGGCGCAAAATCGTACCCGCTGAAGACATGGCGGTTCATGCTGGAATCGGTACAGGAAGCTTGAGCCAAAATAACGTCTCGTACGTGCACATGCGGCTGCATGCCGCCGCAAGTCCCCACACGGATCAGATTTTGGACACCGTACTCCTTCAACAGCTCATTCACATAGATCGAAATCGACGGGATGCCCATACCGGTACCCTGTACCGAAATCCGTTTCCCTTGATACGTTCCGGTAAAGCCAAGCATGCCGCGCACTTCGTTATAACAGATGACGTCGCTCAAATACGTCTCGGCGATAAATTTAGCCCGGAGCGGATCTCCAGGCAGCAGGATCGTTTCGGCGATTTCTCCCGGTTTCGCTGCGATATGTACACTCATGTTCTGGTATCTCCCTTGCTTCCAATTTTGGTATTGATATCAACGCTCTTTATTATATAGGATGCGACAACCATCGTACATGGATGCAATCACCGCAGAACCGTATTGATGCATTGATGCACCTGCCTCACGATGCACATTTTTTCGCCGCTTCCCTCTCCTTCCCCCTATAATAGGGTTGACTGGTTATTCTAGGATTGGGCGAAGTCGGGTAACTTAAGAACAAAGGAGGGAACCGCTTGAAACCTCATCTTAAAGATTATTTGGACCTGGGCGTATCCATGGTTAGAACCGGCGTGTTAGGTTACGGTGGCGGACCTTCCGTCATCCCCTTGATCCGGCACGATGCCGTCAAGCGTTATCAGTGGCTTGGCGATGAAGAGTTTGGCGAAATTCTCGCCATCGCCAACGCCTTGCCCGGCCCCATCGCAACGAAGATGGCCGCCTACCTGGGCTATAAGCGTAGAGGGGTTCTGGGAGCGTTCTATGCTGTGATCATGCACATCTTCCCCAGTGTCCTGGCGATGCTCCTGCTGCTCTCAGCTGTGAATCTTCTAGCTGGGTCTCGCGTCGTGAAAGGGATGATCGCGGCTGTCTCGCCTGTGATCGCCGTTATGCTCGGAGTCATGGCTTATGAATTTGCGAAAAAAGGAATCAAAGGGCTCGGCGTCATCTCCGGTATCCTGTTCATGCTCCTGGCCCTATTGCTGCTGGTGGTCTTGCAAGTTCATCCAGCGCTCGTGATTGTGTTGTTCCTTGGCTACGGTGCCGTACATTACCGAGCGATGGCGCGCTTCCGCAGCAAGCGTAAGCGACCGGACGGGGAAGGAGATGGCCCATGATCGATTGGCTGAACTTGCTGCTTGGCTTCCTGATCGCCAATTTGCTGGGCTATGGCGGAGGCCCCTCCTCCATTCCGTTAATGTACCAGGAGATCGTGCCCCACTATCATTGGCTGTCGGATGCGGAATTTTCCAATATGCTTGCCCTCGGCAACGCCTTACCAGGCCCCATCGCCACCAAAATCGCCGCCTACGTAGGCTTTGAGGTCGGCGGTTGGATCGGCCTTGGACTTGCGCTGCTGGGCACCGTGCTGCCCTCGGCGGCCGGCCTTATCCTGCTGCTCCGCCTGCTCGCCAAATACCGCCAGTCTAGCGTCGTCAAAGGGATGACCTTGCTGGTGCAGCCGGTGATCGCCATCATGATGGTCACCCTTACCTGGCGGATGGCCAAAGAGCCCTTAGACGATATCGGCATCTGGCAGACGCTGGCGATCGCTGCTATCGCGTTCTGGGCGATGGAGCGCCGCAAAATTCATCCTGCTACTGTCATCGTGGCCGCGTTCATTTATGGCGGATTGGTGCTCCAGCATTACGTGTAAGCGCGACCTGCATAAATGCAAAAGCCCCTCGGTTCAGCGTGCCGTTTAAGGCAAATGCTGCCCGAAGGGCTTGCCAATTCATTGCGCGATCTGGTCGCGAATGCTCTGCAATATTTTTTTCTCGAGCCTGGACACCTGAACCTGGGATATCCCAAGCCGGGTCGCCACCTCCGATTGGGTCTGGTCGCGATAGTACCTTAGGTACACGATTAGACGCTCCCGGTCGGTTAAGCCGTCGATCGCTTCATGCAGCGCCAGCTTATCAAACCAGCGCTCCTGGGTCTCATCAGCGATTTGATCCATCAGCGTAATCGGATCGCCGTCATTTTCAAATACGGTTTCGTGAATGGATGCCGGCGGTTTGTTCGCCTCCTGGGCAAACACGACATCCTCGGGAGTAACTCCCAGCTCATCGGCAACTTCCTTCACGGTTGGAAGCCGGCCTAGCAGCTTGGACAGTTCATCCTTCTTCTTGCGAACCTTGTTCGCCATCTCCTTCAACGAACGGCTGACCTTCAGCGTCCCGTCATCGCGCAGGAAACGCTGAATTTCCCCGATGATCATCGGCACCGCATACGTAGAAAACTTCACATCATAGCTGAGATCAAACTTGTCCACCGACTTCAACAGGCCGATACAGCCGATTTGAAACAAATCCTCGGGTTCGTATCCCCGATTCATAAACCGCTGCACGACGGACCAGACAAGTCGAATGTTGCAGTTCACCAGCCGGTCTCTGGCAGCGTTGTCCCCGGATTGACTCAGGGCGATCAACCGTTTCACTTCCGTGTCGTCCAAAAACTCTCTCGAGATTTGCTTCACTTCGGCATCCATAGCTCCAACCCCTAATTGTATAAAGCTTTCTTGGATACAATCCTCTTCTTCATCCGAATGCGCGTGCCCCCGCCAATCTCGCTGGTCACATCGAATTCATCCATGAAATTTTCCATGATCGTAAAGCCCATCCCCGAGCGCTCCAGTTCCGGCTTCGACGTATAAAGCGGCTGCTTCGCCAATTCCACATCCTCGATACCGCGGCCTTGATCCTCGATAATCAAAGTCACCGTATCGCCCTCAATAGAGGCGGAAATGGTGACGATCCCTTCCGGGTTCCCGTCATATCCGTGGATGATGGCGTTGGTGACCGCTTCCGAAACCACCGTCTTCAAGTCGGTGATCTCATCCATCGTGGGATCCAGCTGGGATACGAAGGCGGCGACGGTCACCCGGGCAAACGATTCGTTTTCGGACTTCGCGGCAAACTGAAGTTTCATGAAATTCCCGGCTTGATTCGCGTTGGTATTCACAGGGCCACCTCCAGTTCAGTCAGCGCCATATCCTCGTTTTCGAAGATGGACATAATCTTAAACAATCCCGACATTTCCAGCAGTCGATATACCGGCGGGTTGACGTCGCACACGACCATCTTCCCGCCCTTTTGCTTGATCAGCTTATATCTTCCGAGGATGACGCCGATGCCGGAGCTATCCATAAACTGCAGCTCTTTGAGGCTTAACACCAGATTGCGGCAGTTTCCGCGGGCAATTTCTTCATCCATCCGCATGCGGACGTTGTCCGCCGTATGATGATCCAATTCCCCGCTCAAGCGTACAATTAATGTCTCGCGGTGTCTTACCATTTCCACATGCAAATTCACGCCTGTTCACTCTCCTCCCTAGACATGAACACAACAATTCTACGACCTCAGGCCGGATTCCTGCCGCCTGACAAAACTAGAAGAAAAGCCCTATGAATCTACAAAAAACAAGTGTGCGGCGGTTCGCTTGAACAACGTCCACCAGCCCGCTTTATCAATGTCCGCAGGGGCGGTCAGCTCGAACTCAGTTAACGTGCGGCCATCCTGGTAGACGACCAGCTTGCCGATCGTTTGGCCGGCTTTAATAGGTGCCGCAAGCTTTTCCGGTGCGATCAGCTTTTGTGTGATACTGTCTTGCTTCACGCCTTTTTTGACCAACACGTTTAGCGGTTTGGCGGCGGTCAGCTCCAGCTGAGCGCTCATCCCCTTCTGCACCTTCACTTTGCCGATCGTTTCCCCCGCTTGATAAATCGGCAGCAGCGCGTATTGCGAGAAGGCGTAATCGAACATCGCCGAGACTTCGCTGTTCCGCGTTTTTGTATTCGGCTCGCCAAGCACTACGGCGATTAAGCGCAGCCCGTCACGTTTCGCGGTAGCGGCAAGGCAGAACTTCGCTTCCGAGGTATACCCGGTCTTCAGGCCGTCTGCCCCGCTGTAGAAGCGCACGAGTTTGTTCGTGTTCACGAGCCAGAACGGCTTCTCTGTTCCTTGGCGCAAATAATCCTGGTACGCGCCGGTATACTTCGTAATCTCCTCATGCTTCAGCAGCTCTCGGCTCATGATGGCGATATCGTAAGCAGAGCTATAATGGTCCGCCACCGGCAAGCCGTTACAGTTCGCAAAATGCGTATCTTTTAACCCGAGCTGCTGCGCCCGTTCGTTCATCATTTTGACGAACGCTTTTTCCGAGCCGGCGATTTTCTCGGCAAGCGCCACGGACGCATCGTTCCCGGACGCCATGGCCACGCCCTTCAGCAGCTCAGCCACGGTCATCGTTTCTCCCGGCTCCAGGAAGATCTGCGAGCCGCCCATAGATGCCGCATATTCGCTGGCAGTCACCTTATCGGTCAGCTTCAGCGTACCGTTATCGATCGCCTCCATCGTCAGCAGCATCGTCATAATCTTGGTAATGCTGGCGGGAGGCAGTTTCTCATGACTCTTCTTCTCGTAAATCACCGTGCCGGTATCGGCATCGATCAAGACGGCGGACAGCGCATTTTCCGCCAATGCGATTTCATCATCCCCGACGTGCGGTCCGCCATGTTCTGCGCTGGTGGTGGTCGGCCACACCGATACGGCCAATACGAACGCGGCAAACCAGGTCAACATCCGTCTTTTCAAGGTTTATCCTCCTTTAAGACATAAGTCTGGATTCTGCTAACCTAGTATCGGCATGAAAGAGGAATAATATTCCTGGCACCAAAAGAAAAAACGCCTTTCGGCGTTTGATTTCTTGGCGTTACATGCCACAACCCTTTGAATAAGGGAAGTTTTAGGCCTTATTTTGTTGATATGAGGCGTTGATTCGCAAATAGAG
>NZ_JALXVO010000033.1:0-49034 GCF_025151705.1 Paenibacillus sp. p3-SID1389
AGGAAGAAATCACGTCCCTGTTTTTGATACCAGGTGGTCACGTCGCGGAAAGCAGCGATTCCTTCCCGGTATCCGATCTCCCCGGTCTCTCTTAAATGAAGCATCCAAGTCACCAACCCGTTCTCCGGATGAAAATACAGCTCATGCAACGCCCGCTGCGTCTTGCTGCCGCGGGTCATGCCATACGCGCTGGAGGGGAGTTGGAATAAGGTGTGCATCTGCAAGCTTGTCGCACCGCGCAGCGCGTATTCCAAGGCCATCTTGCCGGAGCGAACATCCCCTGTCCCCGAAATGACCGGAACCGGAGCTGATAGTTTTCCTTGCAGCTCCAGCCTGCGTAATCGGGATAGCATGCACAGATTCCGCCGGCTTAGATCGGGCCCGCCGTAGGCAGCCCCGCCTCCCCCGGAATCCAGACGCGTGCGGTCATATAATCGGTTGGCATAAATCAGGTAATCCGGCCGAGCCTCGCCTTCCTCAATCAACGTCCGGATCGTTTGAAGCTGGAAGTCATCATCAAACACCGTATTCATCAGCTTGATGCCCAGCAGAATTTCGCCCGGCGGCAAAGCCGATCGGATCAGCTTAGGCACCTCGCGATACCACCGCAGAATTGCCTCCTGCTGCATCGCCCGGTCCGAGCCGGCCAGGGTTGGGCTAAAATCTTTTTCCAATTGAAGCGGCCCCGCTTCTCCGGCTTGCTGCCATACCTGAGCCAAGCTCTGCGTGCTGTAGTGATATTCCTCCAACGCGAAATCGTCGTCCCCTGCCGGCAAATGATATTTGCAGGAGGGCACGACAACGGTTCCCCATTCCCGTCCAATTTGCAGGGAGGCGGAGACAAAGCGCAAGTATTCTGCAAAAGTCCCATGCCAACCTCGTCCGTTCCAGGTCACGTTCCAACCGGTTTCGCCCGTTTCCTTCCCTACGATGGGCTCCACCTTCATCCGTGTATCCTTGATGGCCCAAGCCTCCATCGAACGCTGGCCTTGTCCGTTTTCCGCGATCACCGTCTTAAGGACGACAAACCCCAAGCCCGTCTGCGCATCGGTACGGACTTGGGAATCATTCAGCGACAGCTGACCGGCGGCTTTCCCAAACGGGTTCTTGATCGGGGCCGGTCCATAATTCGAGGATACGTCGATGCCATATTCCTCCAACAGATATGCTTCAACCCGGTCCGGAAGACCGGTATGCCGGAACCGTTCGTAGTCGCGACGGATTCGCGCCTCATCGCTGAGACGGATGTTGGGCACGGCGGGCAGTATCAGGCGGTCCATCGGCTTCATCCCCTTTGCATCGTGTATATCCCCAATTGTATGCCGACCGAGCGCCCGTTTTATCCGTCGAAACACCTATTTTTGCCCCGTCAAAAAAATCCGTCGATATGCAGCGCATATATCTGCCTTGGGCGACCGCGGCCCACCGGCTGCTCCTCCCCAACGATCGTGGCCAGTTCGTATTTCTCCAGCGCGGCCATAATCCGCCGGGCACTGCGCAGCGTAATCCCAAACCCTTCGGCCAGCTGGGCGGCGGTTAAGGTGGAGCTGTCCAACCTTCGACACAGGGAAATCAAGCGGTTGAGCGTCCCGACACTTAACCCGGCCTTCTTGGCCATCGAGATCAGTTCGGGATCTTCGCTGCGCGCCGAATATTTTAGCGTCAGCTCCGACCCCATTGGCCCGTAGACCTGCCCGTCCTGCATCATCAGAAAGCAGTTACCGCCTCCGCTCGTTTTGGCTTTCAGGAGCGCCTCGCGGGCCTTCCCTTCCGCCTCATTTGCCGTTCGACCTAACCCGATCCCGATGCTCGCCTTCCACTGCAGCCGTTCCATCACTTCCAGCAGCAGCGGGGCCTGTTCAAATTTGCGGGTCACTTGTTCAATGATTCCGCGTGTTGTAATGAAGGAGACCTCATTGGAGTCCGTCCAATTAATCAAGGATTGGGTCTCTTCGCCAAAGTCGATCAGGATTTGCTGGAGGATGATTTTTTTGCGTTGAATTTCGTAATCGGAAGCCGCCTCCTTCACCACCCGCTCAAAGTGGTCGATACTCAAAATGCCGATGGCCATTTGGTTGCTGGATAACCGCAGGCTCTTCCCCTCAAGTAACGCCCGGTTCAAGGCGTCTCGAATCGCGGATTGCGTAGGGACGACGCGAAAGGCCGGAACGCCAAGCTCAACTAGCTGCTGGTATACCGAAGTGAGGCAAGTGACGGTGGCATGAACGAGTCCGCGGCTCCACAAATCATAGTGAAAGGCGACCAAATCTTCATGATGGATTCCGGTACTGTAGGGTTTGACATAAATTTTCCGATGCATCAGCCCCAGCTCGCCGAGCTGCTCTTCCAGTTCATGTAGTAAGAGCACGTCCGCACTGATGCGTATTTCCTCCTCCAAATCGAACAGGCGACTCCGATAAAAATCAAACAATACCTTATACAACGCCGTCCCGGAATATTGCACATGCAGCATCGGAACGCCAGGCTCACGATCCAGCGCCAGATGATAGGGGATCGGTCCCGTAAATAACAAGATGTCCGCCTGCTCCCGAACGCGGGCGACAACCCCTAACGTTTCCTGCTCATGCGAATAGGGAGTCGGGATCATCGTGAGCTCCTGAAACAAGCTGCCCACTTCTACGACCTTATCCACCAGGTCGCTTGGACCGATTACCGCGACATTCAGATTCACGGACGTTTTGCACCTCCGCCGGAGAATTGATTTGCCACTTCGAGATAGGACAACCGCGTTAACTCCAAGACCTGATCGCCAAAATATTCAAACGAGACGAATCCGCCATACTCCAGCTCCACCAACTTTTGCAGAATTGTACGCTGGTCGCTGTCTCCCTGCAGCACGGGAACGGGAACGCTTTGAGCCCAGTCGTGGTGGTTCCATTTGTAGTTTTTGACATGAACGTGCGTGATTCGGGGATAGAACTTCAGCAACGCCGGTAACGGGTCCAGCTGATCCACGAAAAAATTAAACCCGTCGAAAATCAGCTCCACCGAGGGTCCCCCGAGCTCCAGCAGTGCTGCGAGGCTCTCCTCCGTATCAGCTAGCGTATTGTTGTGCATTTCGACGGCCAGGCGAATGCCAAACTGCGCGCAAACCTCCGACGCCGCACACAACCCGGATTGAACTTGCTCCCATAACGCAGAGTTCGCCTCACGGGAAGGCAGATGTCCGGCGAACGTGCGAACCCTTGGGCAGTCCAGCTCTGCCGCCCAGTGGGCTGCCCTTTGGATGTGCTGGAGATCCTGCTCCCAATCTTCTTTGCTTTTGGAAAAAGCAGCATACGTGCTGATCGCCGGTACTTCAAGCTGGTGCGCGGTGAGTTGCTGCCTTAACTCCGCAAGCGAGCCGCCGCTGTCTAGATACGCCTCGATATGGCCGTCCCACAGCTCAACGCCATGAAGCTGCAGCTGGGTTGCTGCTTCCAGCACTTTTTCGAGGATCATCCCTTTGAGTCCGGTGGAGCAGATGCTGAATTTCATCGCGGGGGTTCTTGGGTTATTTAACAACCTGCTCCGCCCCCTCCTCCTGCGAACGGTACACCGCCTCCAGAACAGAAATCACGGACTTGGCGTATTCGCCGGAGCACTCCGGCTCGGTGTGATGCTCGATCGCATCCAGCAGATCATCAAGCTGTGCGGCAAAAGGTTCTTCGGCCTCTTGAGCCTGGAATTCCTCTGCCGGCTCGTATTGCCCATCACGGCTGATCCATAGTCCCTGGTGCGAAACCAGCCTGGCCATTCCGCCGGTAAAAATCAGCTCCGTCTCATCTTTCGCCACACCGGGATAGCCAGATTGAACAATCACTGCACCGATGCCGCCTTCCGTTTCCGCCAGGACCACACCGCTGCCCTCCACATTACCGATCGGCGCTTCGTAGCTTAGGACCGCCTTAACCTTGGTCACCCGGCTGCCGGTGAGCCATTGGATTTTGTCGATCGAGTGGGCGCCCAAATTCATCAGGATGCCGCCGCCCGCCTTCTCCTTCTCCAGGAACCAACGCGGCCGGTCCTCTTCGAAGTAGGCTTTATGCCGGGTGTCGTGAATCGCCACCAGCTTGCCCAGCCGGCCGCTTCCGATTAAGGCTTTCGCTTGCCGGTTCTCCGGCAAATAATGCTGCGTGTGCCCGACCATCAATGTGACGCCCGCTTCCCTCACCGCGTTCAGAATGACGTCGCAGGACGCCGAGCTTAAAGCCATCGGCTTCTCCAGCAGCAGATGGCTGCCGTTTGCCGCGCAGAAGACGGCACATTCCTCGTGCAGATGGTGCGGCAACGCAATAATGGCGATGTCCGGCTGTTCCTGAATGATCATCTCCCGATAGTCGTCGTACCATCTCAAGCCATATTCCGTAGCCACCACCCGCCCCTTCGCCTCATCCGGCTCCGCCACCGCCACCGCGGTCAGCCGCTCCGGCCCCAACTGCCGGATCGCGTCCAAATGATGGCGCGAAATGCCGCCAGCCCCGATCAATGCAACCCGGTAACGCATAAGCTCCCTCCTTTTCCGTGAATTGCTGCCTTGGCAGAAATCCGCTGCCTTATTTAATACCCGCGGAATTGCTCCCTTGCACAAAATACTTCTCCGCAAACAAGAACACGAGCAGGATCGGAATCAGACTCATCAACGCGGCGGCGACCATATATTGTTCATTACCCGACCATTGGCCGGCCATAGACAAGATGCCAATCGGCAGCGTAAAGTTTTCCTTCGAGGTTAAGAAGATGGCGGGGGACAAAATCTCGTTCCATTTTGTCATAAATGTAAATACCGCCAGCGTCGCGAAGGTAGGCTTACACATCGGTATAAAGATCCGCCAATAAATCTGCATCGGATTGCAGCCGTCCAGCCGGGCCGACTCCTCATAATCCCGGGGGATGCCCAGAAAGGCTTGCCGCATCAGAAAAATACCAAACGGCTGAGCCAACCATTCGATGAGCCAGAGCGGCGTCAACGTGTCGAGCAAGTGCAGCGACTTGAAGATCACGAATTGCGGAATGATCAGTACGACCGGCGGAATCATCATCGTACCGAGAACGACGAGGAACAGGGTGTTTTTGAACGGAAACTTGAGCCGGGCAAACGCAAACGCCACCATGGAGCAGGAAATCAATGCGCCAATCACCGACAGCACCGTGATGATGACACTGTTCATCGTATACTGGCCAAACGAACCGAGCTTCCACACTTCGGCATAATTGCTCCACTGCACCGGCGAAGGCAGCCATTCCGGCGGAAATTTGGTGTATTGGGCATAGCTTTTCAAGGAGTTAAACACCGTTGTGAGAAAAGGCAAAAACATAATCAGCGAGCTGCAAATGATGACGATGTAACCGGCGATTTTTTTCTTCTTCATTCGTAATGCACCCACTTTTTCTGCAGCGTCATTTGGACGACCGTCAGCAAGAACAGGATCACGAACAGCACCCAGGCGATGGCGGAAGCATACCCCATGCGCAGGAACGAGAAGCCCTCCTGATACAAGTAAATCATCAGCACCAGGCTCGCTTTGTTAGGCCCGCCTGCGGACGAAGCGTCCATCGCCCCGCCGGTCATGACGTAGATTTGCTCAAACGCCTGGAACGTTGAGATCGTACTCATGATCAGCACAAGGAAGGTGGTGCTCGAAATGAGCGGTACCGTAATCCGGCGAAACTTCTGGATCGTCCCCGCACCGTCGATTTCAGCCGCCTCGTATACCTCGGAGGAGACGTTTTGCAGTCCGGCCAAATAGATCACCATAATGTACCCGATGCCCTTCCACACCGCGATGAGCACGAGCAGCGGAATGACGAGATGTTCGTCCTGGAGCCATTTTTGCGGACTTAGGCCGATCGATTGCAGCAGTGAATTGGCAAACCCAAACCGCGGGTTGAACACCGCATCCGATACGTACATAATGACCGTCCAGGAGGAGATGACCGGCAAAAAATGCGCCAGCCGGAACAGCTTTAATGCCCGCAGCTTCTGGTTTAACGCCACCGCCAGGACGAGGGCGAAAAAGGTTTGCAGCGGCACGAACAAGATCGTGAAATAGACGGTGTTCCACAGCGCTTTCCAGAAAACCGGCTCGTTCAGCAGTTTGGTGTAGTTGTCCAATCCGGTCCATTTCGGCGGATTCAGGATGTCATACTCGGAGAAGCTGAAATACAAGGAGGCCAGCAGCGAACCTAGTACAAACACGAGAAAATGAATGATATAGGGGGTCACCATCAGGAGCCCCCATTTGCCGTCGTTATGCAAGCGACTTCGTCTTCGGCGAATCGGAGGAGACTCGACCTGAGTCACGTCTCCCGTCCGAAGTTCCACCGATTTTTCAACCATGTTCATCACGCTTTCTTATCGAAATGTACAACCCGGCCTTATTTCTTATAAAATTCGTCCAGCACCTGCTGCACATCCTTATCCGACTGAGTTAACGCCTCGTCGACGCTGATCTCGCCTTCGAAAGCCCGGTTGATGCTGTCTCCAAACTTGCCGACCCATTCGCTCCAGACCGCGTTGACGTCCAGCGTTCCGGCGAATTCGAAGCTGTCCAGGAACGCCTGCTTGTTGTCGGGCTTACCGCTTAAGAATTGCTCAGAGTTGGCCACCGATTTTTTCACCGGCACCGCTTCGCCTAAGCTGGCCCATTCTTTTTGTACGTCGTCTTCGGTCGCCCAATATTTCACCCATTCCCAGGCTGCCTCGCCCTTGGCGCCTTCCGCCTTCTTATTGATGACCCAGGAGTTGGCGATTACCGGGGAGAACCGCTTGCCTTCCGGACCCTTAGGCAGCAAGGTCACGTCGTAATTAAGCCCTGCCGCGTTGGCGTCGATCGTGCGGGCGTAAATCCCGATGCGCATCGCTGCCGCTTTGCTTGGGAAGGGGGCCATGTTGCTCTGGAAGCTTTTTAAATCGGAAGGGGTTGTTAACAGCTCACGCTGCATGCCGTCTACGATCCATTCCATCGCTTGCTTGTTCTCCGGGGTATTGATGATCGACTTCGTCAACGTTTCGTCCAACACGCCGCCTCCGTACGATTTCAGCACCGTCATCCAGCCTTCTGTTATGCTGAAGAACGTTAGGCCGTATTGCGTCACTTTGTTTTTGTCAAAAGCGGGATCGGTCGCATACACGCCGCTCGAATCCTTGGTCAGCTTCTCAGCCGCTGCTTTGAGATCGTCCCAGGTCCAGTCTTCGGTTGGGTACTCCACTTTTGCTTCATCGAACATGTCCTTGTTATAGTAGAGAACCGCGATTTGAATGCCCTGCGGGACGCCCCAATATTTCCCGTTCGCGTCCTTGTTGAAGTCAAGTCCGTAATAGTCGTCCTTCTGCAAATCCCGTTCAATCCATTCGGTTAAGTCCTTTAACACGCCACGCTCTGCGTATTTCGGGACAAGCACGCCGTCGGACAACCAAAGGTCGGGCGCGCTTTCGGCAGCGATTTGCGTATCGAGCTTCTGGAAGAACTGATTATACGGTGAAGACTCCGTCTTGATCTTAATATTCGGATGCTTCTCCTGAAACTTGGCGATCAGCTCCTGCATCTTGGCATCGGTTTGCGCCGAGGAATAATAGCCGAGTCTCAGCTCCACCGGTTTGTCGGCCGCCTCCTGCGGTTGATTTTGCGGTTGTCCCTCACCGCCGCCATTGCTGGACGGAGCCCCGTTCCCTCCTCCGGAACAAGCCGATACGACCAACATGAACGTCAATATGACGATAGCCCCTATGCCTTTCCGCTTTCTACCCAGACGTCCCATTTCCATCCCCCTTGCTTATTCCACCCCGTGTAAGCTTTTTCAAGAAGGTCGATGAGAGTGGTGTTGTGGTTATCTTCAAAGTAATGGACGCCGAATTAGAGTTCAACGTCCTTAAATCGCCCCAAAATCGTATGCACGCTAGACGTTAACGATATACGATTCAATGGGGGATGCTGCCGCGTTAGATCGGCGTACCAGCAGCACATCGCCGCTGAGGTGAACGCCGGCAAATTGATAACTTCGAGGACCCTGGTGCGAAAATAACACCGCATCCTCCCCGCCGCCATGCGTAATCGACAGGGCCGTTGCCAACTCCTTTGGAACGGTATTACCGTAGCTGTCCCGTACGTCCAGCAGACGGATGACCGGCGGTACCTCGCTCTGCCGCTGGGCAGGGTATAACACCGTAACAAACTGCGTCAACCCTTGGCCAGATTGGCGAAGGATCACTCTGCAGGACGGAGTTCTTTCGTTATAGTTACGGGAAATCCAGCTGGGTTCCACGTCGATCTTCACCGGGTGAACCGGTAAAATTCGCAGCACGGGTCCCTCGCCGTCGCCAGCGTCTCCGATGACGAGATGGCCATCGGCTTGAAACCGCACTTCAAGCCCTTCGGCCAAATGAAAGGGTAGCGCATACGCATGCTCCGCGTCTCCATGGGAACGGCAGGTGTCGACGACAACCCAATAATCCGGCTTGACGAACAGGATTTGCCGCAGCACTTGAACCGGATGGGACAAGCGCCAATAGCCGTCATGGCCCCCTTGGGCATAATCGTATTCCGGAGCGGTCCGCCATACGCGGCCCAGCGAACGGGCGACGTTGTTCCACTTCCAGGAATCCACATAGTCCGAAATCGTCTGCCCGTCGACAGAGACCGTATTATGCTGGAGCGATTCCTTAAAATACTGACGATCCCGGTTCTCCATATAGGTGCAACGCCCCGGATCAACCAGAAACTCGCGGCCGTAAGCAAATAGGCTGATGTGCAGGGCATCGTCATGACCGTGGGCCCGAATCACATCCATATGCCCGTTATCAAACCAAAGGTAACGGGCCGCCCGATGCCAATCGCTGCGCATGAAGGCATACCCGCTTTGCGCCAGCTCCTTGGAGACGAAATCCGGCGCTTTAGCTTCAAGTTGCTCGTAAAGCTCGAACCCTTTTTGCGTGAAATACCAGATCCCTTCGTAATCCAGCACAGCGTAAGCTTGCGACTTCAAATCCCCCCGTCGGTACAGCACCGCCCCTCGCGCCAGTACATCGCGGATATCCGTACTGTCGCTGTCGCTAAAATTCGGCTGGCGTCCATCCGGCTGAACGATCGTCAGCGAGGCGGTGTACATACGGTTTAAGGTATCGCGCAGGACTGAAGGTAACGTAATGCCGTTAAGCTCCGCAAGCCACACCGATTCAAATAAGCAATGCAGCACCTCATGGTGGTACATGCTGCTTTGTTCATTTTGCAGGCCATCATCATAAACCTGGAGCTGACACATCTCAACCAGTCGTTCAATCGCGGTTTGCAGCCAGGTTGCGGCTTCCTCCAGTTCAGGGAACAAGAGCGCCAGTTGAAATAAGCCGTTCGTTTCGAGAAAGCCCCAGTTGCTTTGCCGGTCATGCGGCGTATAAGCGATGTTCAGATACATCCCGTGACGTCGGACCGCTTCGAGGAATAACGCTTCCTCTTCCGCCCCCCAATGCTTCGAACCGCGCACACAATAATAGCCCTTGAGCCAATGCGTGATCCGGATGCCGCTGTCCAGCTTCCGCCAAGTGTCCTTGACGTTATAGCTTAGGTCCGCGCTTTCCCGCACTTCGTCTTCCGTCAGTGGATTCTGCGTCATCCAATCCTTCAGCAGCCGAATATACGCCAGAGCGTACGATTCATCGCCGGTTAACCAATACGCTTGCCCCAGCTCGCCCATGTACCTCGCGCGGTTCAGCATCACCAGCCATTCCAAATCCTCGTTATGCCGGTAATACCAATTGATCCCGTTCTCGAAGGTAACTTCCTCTTCGCATCGTTCCATATCCCAGCGATGGGTGAAAATAAACGTGTTCCGCGCAGCCAACCTGGCCCGGTGCAGCACCTGCTCCACTTCCTCCGGCCAATGCCTGCGGCAGGCATCCACGATAAATGTTCGATCCTCCTCATTCCAATAAAAACGCCGTGTTTCCAAGCTTCCCTGCTTCTTAAGCGCCATGGATTCTGCTTGCCTCCCTCATGTCTCCTCATTCGGCCAAGGGTTCCTGACCGCTCTCAAGCCACACACGTTAATGACCCAGCCATTGCTGCAACCCGGCTTGGACAAACTGATCATCATTAAGATCAGGATATGCGCGATAGACGCGATCAATTTCTTCAATTTGTCCCGGCGACAGCTCTTCCTCCGGATCGAGGCACCATCTCCCGTACAGCAAGCCTTGGCGCCGCAGCACTTCATGAATGCCGGGAAGACAGCCCTTAAACCCGTTCGCCGCATCAAAAAAAGCTGCATTCGCATCGGTAATTCGGATGCCGCGGGTTAGCAGCTCCGAAGGAATCGGGGCTCCGCTTTCACGGAGAGCGAGGATTTCCTCTAGCAGCTCCACCGCTTTGGACGTCCACACTGCCCAGTGACCCAGCAGGCCGCCAACGATTCGCTTCTCCACCGTTTGCCCCGCGGCGGTGCGGCATTGGTAGACCATCAGCAAATCGGCAACGATGTTATCGTCATTCCCCGTATACAAGGCAATGTCGTCCCGGCGGCTGGATTCGCAAATCGCCCGTACCACATCCAGCGTTTGGTAACGGTTAAAGGGGGCGATTTTGATCGCCTTCACCCCCGGCAGCTCGGCCAGTTCGCGCCAAAACGCAAAACTAAGCCGCCTTCCCCCAACGGCCGGCTGCAAATAGAAGCCGCAGACGGGAAGCACCTCCGAGATCGCTTCCGTACGGCGGAGCAGCTCGGCTTCGCTGTAGTCCGCCAGCCCGCCGTTGCTGACCAGCCCCAGGTCGTAGCCGAGCCCGGCGGCCAGCTCGGCTTCGCGAACGGCCTGGTCGGTTGGGCCGCAAATGCCCGCCACCTTGAGGAACGGGCGCTGAAGCCCGGCGGCATCCACCTCCTCGGCGGCCAGGCGGAGCACCGGTTCAAACAGGCCGATCTCAGGGTCGCGGATCTGGAATTGCGTCGAGTGGACACCGACCGCGATTCCGCCGCTGCCGGCGGCGATGTAATACCGCGTTAACGCGCGTTGCCGCCGCTCATCCAACCGGCGCGCCGCGTCCAGCGCCAGCGGGTGCGCGGGGATCACGGTTCCGCGATGCAGCAGCTGGTTCAGTTCAGGTTTCAACTGCGGTTGCTCGCCCATCAGAACACCCCTCCCCTTTCCTGAAAATGCGTAGGTTTGCCTAAAGTTGCGCCCCCGGCCTCAATCCACTCGACCGTCCAATGCATCATTTGTCTCAAGGAAACTAGCGGATACCCCCATAAAGCATGGGAGGTGGAGGCATTGCTCAATAATGCGGTCGGCTGTTCCTCCCCGGTGAATATCGGCTGGATCCCGAAGGCTTCGCCAAACCGTTCGGCCAGCCAACGGATCGATACGGTCTCCGGTCCGGTGACATTGATCGTCTTCGGCGGTGAAGCACAATGGAGCAGCGAGCGAATCGCCATTTCATTGGCGTCCCCCTGCCAAATGACGTTGACCATGCCCATATTCAGGTCGATGGGCTCCCGCTCCTTCACCGCTTTGGCGACCTCCAGCAAGATGCCGTAACGCATATCAATCGCATAATTCAGCCGGAAGTTGACCAGCGGAGTACCGTTTTTACGAGAAAAATACTCAAACACCCGCTCCCGCCCCAAGCAGGATTGCGCGTATTCACCAATCGGCGCAGGCGCGGTTTCTTCGGAAGCCCCGCCTTTCGTGATCTCCGTCAGCGGATAAATATTGCCGGACGAGAAAGCGACGATCCGCGACGCCTTAAACTTCTCCGCGACCCGCCCTGGCAAATAAGCGTTCATTGCCCAGGTATAATACTCGCGCCCGGTCGTTCCAAACTTATGGCCAGCCATGTAAATCACATTTGGCGCCTCCGGCAAGTGCGACATCGCGGTTTCATCCAGCAGGTCCGCTGAAATGGTGCGAATGCCGGCAGCCTCCAGCTCTTCCCGCAGCGTTCCTGAAGAAAACCGCGACACGCCGGTGACCTTCGTGGTCTTCCCTGCGGCGGCCAAGCCCCGGGCGAGCAGCTTCGCCAAGCTGGGGCCCATTTTTCCACCGACCCCAAGAATCAGCACATCGCCGTCCAGTTGGGCCAGATCCCGAATCAGCCGGTCTGAGGGCTCGCTTAACCGCTGCTCCAACTCCGATATCGTTTTCATTTTTCGTCACCTCTTCTATGCAAGGGATTCGCAAGACGGACTAAGAAGCCTTACTGTTTCCCCTTTATGGTAGAAGCGGGAGGAATTCCAGACAACGACCTTATATCGCCCCAAAAAAATCGGAACAGGAGGAAACCGGCCGTTGCCGATCCCCTCCTGTACTTTTGGGCTATAGCTTTTTGGGCAAACTCACTTCGTTCAATGTAATGAGTTTCTTGATCTGCGCAATGATTGCAGGGATGTCGCACGGATCCTTGATGACAAAGAAATAATCCGCTTCTTCTGGAGTCGGTCGATCCAGTTTTAAGCCTCTTTGTCGATCTAAGACTTCCTGAAAACTAGACGCATTCCGAAAGATCGCTTTACTTCTCTGAGTCCTTTTGATTCGTTCCTCTAGTAATTTAAAGGGCACATCAAAGTAAACCAAAATGCTCTTAAACCCCTTCTCCTGAAAAAAGCGAAGCACATCCCTTCGCGAGGGTTCATGCAGATTCGAATTGCTTAAAATGATGTGCATGGAACTATGATCTACCGCATACGTCACAATCGTGTTAGTGATGGAGAATTTTAACGTGTTTGGCCCTTCTGAGGGTCGCAGCTTCCGATAATGGGCGTTAATAAATGCTGCATGATTATCCTGATCAATGACGACTGCATCAGGCTCCATGGCGATTTCCAGCTCCGCGGCAAATGTCGTTTTTCCGCTATGCGTCATTCCGACCGTCATAATTACAAAGCGATTCATGAGTGCTGCTCAAACTCGCTTTTTAATACACTCATGAAAATGCTATAGTCCAAGTCCGAATCACGATATTGTCTAAAAACCACTTGCTTTCCGATGAGATGGGACATATTAATTCATCCTTTCCTTTCGAGGTCAATCAATGGCTTTAATAAACGCCACGATTCTGCCAGCTTCCCTAAATCCAATGCGTTGATGAAACGCTTGACTCCCGCGATTGTCCTGCTCCGTATCCGAGCCGATCTCCTTACAACCCAGCGATTTGGCCCAAGCTTCTCCCGCCTCTACCCGTTTTCTAGAGACGCCTTGGTTTCGGGTATATGCTTAAAAGGTTCTTCTCCTCAAAGTAAAATAGATCAGGCCTTCTTTTAATTCGCTTTCCGAACTGTTCCCCCTACTTTCACGACCTGATTGACGTTTCCACCGTTTAACATTTCTTCGTGTCCAGACAAGGCTTACACCTCCTTCGCTTCGTTGTCAGTCTAGATCCAGAAACGTTGGATATCCGTCCCCCCGCTGCTAGAGAATTCAAGCAGGTACACATCTGGATTCGTCAGCCGGCTCCATGCCTTGAACCCAAATGAACCAGTATAGTGTTTCAAGATTAAGGACATCAAATTCCCGTGGGTAACGACAGCCATATTCTCCTCTGGCCGTTGAATCAGGTCCTTGATGGCAGAGACTCCCCGGTTCATCGCCTCACGTGAAGATTCCCCTCCGGGCAGCTTCAAATCGAGATCGTCAAACGATTTACTTAAATGATCCATCCAGTCCGGCAATTCATGAGAAGCCAAAACTCGCTCACAGAGCCGATCATCCTGATAGATAGGTAAGCCCAATCGTTCTGCTAACGGTTGGATCGTGGAAACGGCTCGAAGATAAGGGCTGGTAACGATGCGGTCAATCGGTCTGTCATACAAAACATCAGCCAGTTGCTCCGCTTGCTGACGTCCCTCTTCTGTGAGTTCCGCCGAGGGCTCCTGCCCATTCGCTTTGCAATGCCTAATTAGATAAAAACGTTTCATCTCATCCCTCCGTTGTTGTTATTTCGCAGGATGGCCCATGTTACGCCTCAGGCACGCGATATACTTTGCTATAAATAAGCGCTCTGCACGCGAGGAACTCCTCTTGAGTGAGAGGTTTCGGGTAACTCATAATTTTCAGAGGAAGCTCGGCTCCACCGGACCGCAGCGGCGGCTGGACATAGCTGTAATCGTTGAGATGGAAGCCAAGCCGTTCGTAAAACCGGATCCGTCTGCAGGAGACGTTATTTTCCGGAAGTTCCACCTCTAATATGGTCAGTTTGTCAGAAGACTTCAAAAATGTATCTACCAACCTTTTCCCAATTCCCCCTCCTCTCACAGAGGGATCTACGGCAAGATGCTCAATAAATCGAAAGGTCGGAAATTCCCAAGCCGCCAAAAAAGCGATAATCTGTCCCTTCTCATCCGACTCGGTGATCAGCCGATATTCCGGATGCCACAACAACTCCATTTGCCCGGATTTGGTTCGATATTCGATCTCCGGAAAGGATGCGGACATGATCTCATATACACGCTCAAAATCATTCATTCTGCGAACAACACTTCCTCCTGGCTCATTTCTCAAAAAAGGCCTTTGGATAGTGGAGGTCCCCCTGAATCCGTTCAATTCGTTTGGACATCTCTAGGTTCTTCCGCTCTGATCATCATATGCCTGGATTCCACTCCTCTTTTAAGAGCCCGTAAATCACTTTATCGATGTAACGGTCAATGAACCATTCCGCTTGACGCAAAATCCCTTCCTGAACAAATCCGAGTCTTTCCGGGATTTTTCGACTTCTTGCATTGTCGGGGTGAACTCGAAGCTCGATTCGATGAAGTGCCAACTCTTCAAATATATACTTTATGACTTCACGGCACGATCGGATGATAATTCCTTTCCCTTCATATTCCTGCGCGAGGTAATACCCGATTTCGGTTGTTTGATCCTTCCGGTTGATTTGTACTAACCCAATGGCTCCGATTAATTGGTGCTCCTGCCAGATGCCGCACCAACCTCCATTCCCGGAGGCCTGTTTCTGTATCGTTCTAGCAATGAACGCTCTGGTATCGTTAACGGTATGGGTGTGATGAGGGAATTCAAGCCACTTGCCAAAATGATCCCGGTTCGATTGAATGAGCTTAAACAAAGCTTCGGAATGACTAAGCTCGAATAGTTCAATCCGAAGCTTCTCATCTACGTTTCTTCGCATGTAAATTCCCCCTTAACATCGATCATACGATGAATTGACTCAGGTCATATTTCGCAATGCCCAATTCATTCACTAATTCGGATCTAGATTTCATATCTAGGGCTGGCGGGAAAGAAGTTAATGATTTGGTCACCTGAAGACCGCGCTTCATTCCGCAGCATCCCCCTTTCTCATAATAGGATTCTCTGAAATTCCTGTAGAGGCTGGAGTCTTCCATAATTATACAACCGATCCTGAGGGGGCGATAGCAACGATTCTGTTATAAGAAAAACGTTTATCGACGTACATTCAAAGTAGACAGACCGCGTTGATCGGAAGTTTTTCTTGCGATATCAGGATGCCAATGCCCCGAAGTGTATACTTTCTGATATCTGAAAAAAGAAAACCCCGCCATTCGCAGGGTCATTCTTATCATATGCTTCTAAGATTCCGTCATCAGCTTCGCCTTGATCTCCGGGATGGACATCCCCTCGGAACGCAGTTGCTTGATCCGAAAGATCCGCTCTACCGTCTCTTCCCGCCGGTATCGACGCGTCAAATTCTCTTCGGCTTGCTCGAACGGCAGCATCCCTTCCTCTGTGTAGAACTTCAACGTGCTGTAGCGGGTTGCCGTCAATCGAGCCAGTTCGCCAATCGTGACGAATTCCGAAGCTTGAATGACTTCCATGGATCGTTGTCTGGACATGGGGCAGAACTCCTTTAGATCGGGCGTTTCGGAAGCAGCCGCACCCCTTGAATCGGAATGCGCACCGTCACAAAATGCGGGACCGCTTCATACACCAGATTGTTGATTTTGATCATCGGAATCTCCCCGTCCTTCAGCACGGTAAATATATGGCCTTGCGACTCAAGCCGCTTTCTGACGGCTTCCAGCCGGTGCTTGGAGTCGGAGAACCAGGCCTCCGTCTCAATAAAAACCGCTTGCGAGCGGTCCAGCAACGGAAACAGGAAAAGCAAGCCGGTACCGACCGTCGTGCGTATAAAGCTTCTTTTTATCCGCAACGCATGTTTTACTCCTAATTCCCATCCCCGGTAGATTTGAAGCGGTAAGATGGTTTGGGCCAGCGAAGAGTTTGCGTTCAACTCGTTAATTCTTAACGCCACAAGATCCAGCTCATTCCGCGAAAAGAGATCCGGCAAACAGCCGCTTTCGCGCAGCAGCCACAACAGGCAAACCGCATCGTCGCTGATGGGCCCCTCCTCCAGAATCTCTGCCCGAAACTCCTCTGTAATCCTCGTATATTCATGAATCGGACAGCGGTATTCTTTCACCGAAACGCCTGCCGACTCGTAAAACATATCACACCCGAGCAAATTCGGAATCTCCTCCAACATGCCCAGATCGAAAAGGCTCTTAGCCATGACACGCTCAAAACGAGTCAATGTTCGCTTGGGCAACGAAGCGGCTCGCTTCAACCACCACGTGAGCGGAAGTTGACGTCCACGCGCTTTCGATCGAACGGACTGCCAAATCAATTCCCGGTAAGCCAAGTCTACGTGCAAATTGTCCTTCCCCGGCACGGGTGCATCCTCGATGTTGCCATTCGCAGCGGCGATGCCGCCTTCCAAGTGCACCTCCAGGATGACCGCTGCCGCCATCGCACGGAGCGAGATTTTCTTCACGGTTGTCATCATGTTGCTTCGCTGTGCATTCAGCGCAATCATCGAGAAACGCTGGACCAAAGTAAGCTCCTTCGACTCTGCCATCGCTAAACTCCCCTCTCGTTCAGGAATCGATGAGATCCACCAACACGAACCACATTTCAAAGTTCCGAGATTTGACCATTCACTTACTACTTACTACTTATCACTTACTACTTCCAATATATTCCTCCTATAACGAGATGTCAATGGGATCACGTCTAATTCATCCTTGGCTTCTCCCGCCTTACGGCTCAACCAACACAAGCCCCTGGGTAATCGCTGGCTCCATAAACGGACTTGCTGCACCTACACTAAACAACTGCAAATGATGCATTGCCCGGGTGCACGCCGTATAAAACAATCTCCGCACGTTTTCCTCTCCATAAGAGCTTGCCGAAGCATCGTAAAGGATCACCGCGTCGAACTCGATGCCTTTGGCTAAATAAGCAGGGATGACCACCACGCCTTGCTTGTATTCGACTGAATCACGGGTGACCAGCTTGAGCTCGGCGATTCGGTCTCCCCGCAAGTCCTCATAAGCGGCTGCACTCTCCGCTGCCGACCGGCAGATGATCGCGATCGTAGCTGCCCCTTGCTCTTTCAATTCAGCGACTCTGGCTTCAATACGTCGGTGCAACTCATCCGAATCAGCCACCTGCGTCAGCACCGGCAGCTCTCCGTTTCGGTCAAACGGTTCAATGTGTTCGCCGCCGGGGATTAAGCTCCGCGTAAACTCGACGATCGGCCGGGTCGACCGATAGCTTCGCCGCAACTGGATCGTCTCCGTTTGCTCTGGCCCATAGAGACGCAGCAATCCCTGGAAATCCGCCGTTTCAGCGGCATGAGCAAAGATCGCCTGATGAAAATCGCCGAGTACCGTCAGTTTCGCGGCCGGAAACAGCCTTTTGATAAACTCAAACTGAAGCAGGGAGTAATCCTGGGCCTCATCAATCAAGACATGGCGGATGGATACGTTCGCCTGGAACCCAAGAATCAGCTCATGCAGTAGCAAAAATGGCGTCGTATCCTCATAAAACAACTTGCCCTTATCGAGGCTCTGAAATGTGATGCGGCAGATCTCCGACCATGCATCTCGAACCTCCGGCGTCTCCGTCTCCAGCCAAGCACCGGAATGAGTTGGATCTTCAAAGAGCTGCTTATACACCCCGGTCAGATCGATAAACCGCAGTTTCCGGATCTGTTCTCGGATCGGCTTCAGCTTTCTGCGCACGACCATACGTGCAAGCTCCCTCGCCAAGCGTTCGCCATCGATCTCCTCGTCGGAATCCTCGGTTAAGCCGTATTTTTTCCGAATCCGCTCATAGGCCCGTTCGTATTGTTCGTTACTGAGCAGCTCAATCGCGTCCTGCACCCAGGGCTTGCGGCGCTCCTGCTTCTCGATCTCGCCTATACGTTCATTCAGCCATGTCGTCAGCCGTTCGATCCGCCCGGACATTCTCAGGGACTCCTCCCCGCCGTAAAAACGCTCTGCCATTTCTTCCGCCGACACCAAGGTCTCCCCGCGGAATTGGATCGGCTGGAACTTCATGCCGCCTTGCTCCAAGGACGACCGGTAAGCCTGAATCGCCTCGAAGAAAGACACCGACGCCTTCAACCGGATCGCGGCCAATCGCGCCTGGTAATCCGGATCCTCTTTCGCCGTCAGCACGTATTCCAACTGCGCGTAAGCATCCTCGACCTCGAACATCTTGCTAAGCCGGTGATCCAGGTATTCCTGGAACGTCACCTGCTGCATATTTTCCTCTCCAAGCTCGGGAAGCACGCCGGATACGTAAGTCTGAAACATCGCATTGGGTGAAAATAACACGATCTGATCGGCCGTCATCCGGTCGCGGTATTTGTACAGCAAATACGCGATCCGCTGCAAAGCCGCGGACGTTTTCCCGCTGCCGGCGGCGCCTTGCACGATCAGCAACCGGCCTTGATCATGCCGGATGATCCGGTTCTGCTCCTGCTGGATCGTAGCCACGATGCTGCGCATCTGCGTATTGGCCGTACGCCCGAGCACCTGCTGCAGCACCTCGTCCCCAATCGTCAGCGAGGTGTCAAACATCGATTCAATCCGTCCGCGGCGAATGAGATACTGCCATTTCCGCTTCAGTTCCCCGCGGATCGTCCCGCCGGGCGTATTATACTGGGCTGGACCCGGCCCGTAATCGTAATACACGCTGGAGATGGGAGCCCGCCAATCGTAGATTAGAAACTTCTCCCCGCTTGGATCCATTAAAGAAGATACGCCAATATAGACCCGTTCCGTCTCCGGCTCCCCTTCCTCCGCAAAATCGATCCGTCCGAAGTAGGGGTTCTCCTGCATCCGCAGCAGCGCCGCCCGGCGTTTGGAGGCTTGGCGATGGCTGCTTTGGCTTAATGACAATACTTCGGCCTGCTGGCGCAAGCTGATCACCGTTTCCAGAAAATCGTCGAAATTATCCACGTTCACCGTGACGTCCTCCCAGAAATGCTTGCGGAACTCGACAACCTCCTTTCTGCGGCGTGAGGTATCCTCCTCCAGTTCGCCAATGCTCTCTGCGAGGACTTCCATGACACGGTCCAACCGTTCCTGCTCCCGCTCCAGCTCTTGGTGAAGCTCCTTCTCCATAACCAGCACTCCTTTTTGTAAAAATGGGGGTTGACGCGGCGCTCTTTTTTCTGTAGAATAAAATTAGGGTAAATTTAAATTTATACATTAAATTTGCGCGCATGCTATACCAATATAGCACGCTTTTTTGCGTTTATCAATTTTTTGCGTTTATCAATATGAAAAAATGCCCAAAGCCGCCCCTCTCCAATTGGAGCAAAGGCGGCTTTGGGCATTTACGCATCTATAAGGGTTACGGCAGCGTCTTGATTTTTTCCGCGATGGGTGTTCTTGGCTTGGCCTCCGGAATTTCGGCCGGATACCCGATCCCAAATACGCCAATGACCTCGTAGCCTTCGGGTACACCAAGCACTTCCCGGTTTTGCGCCGAACTTCCGACGGATGACCAGAACGTACCGACACCTGCTTCATGAGCAGCCAGCAAAAAGTTTTGTGCAAAACAAGCGGCAGCCATCACATTCTCATCCCGCGCGAGCGGAGTGGCTCCCGGCTTGGACAACAACGCGATCACAACGGGAGCTCCCCAGAAATCACTCTTATGCTTCAGCTTCGCTCGCGTCTCCGGTCCAACGCGCAATAGCTCCCACGGCTCGTTAAAGCGATGGTTTGGCGCGTAGCTTGCAGCTTCCAGCCAGCCCATGAGTGCTTCCTCATCAATCGGGTCGGGTTTGAACGCTTTTATATTTCTCCGGCTTTTGATCAAATCGATCGTAGACATTGGGTATGTACCTCCTTGAGTAACGAACAAATGGAATAAATGACCTTAAACTCTCCCTCTTGTTTTTATACATATCCTGAGCAAAAGTCAAGCTCGCCCAGATCTACACCCTCAAAACAAAAGACAGCCCCGAACAAAACAGGGCTGCCTTGAGTCGAGAATCTATTGTCGCCTAGTACAAACGTTCCTCACCGGTGACCGGATTTTTAAAAGCCGATTGAATATCGCTTTGGGTCAATTCATCGGCAAATTCCGTATCCTCGGCACGTTTTACGGGGGTTGCCCGCTTCTTTTCCGGGGTTTGCTCCCGGGCTGCTTTGGACGTATCTTTGGATGGATTCGCCATCACCTATGCACACTCCTTCTGCCTTTCATGTTAGGCCTGCTTATGTGCGATAGGTTGCGGCCTAAAGCCCTTTTTTATTCCTATGTAAGCGAATGGCTTAATACGCCGTCCATCCGGCATCCGCCGTAAGCGTCGTACCGTTAACGAAGCTCGAATCATCGGAAGCGAGGAACAAGGCTACCTTGGCAATTTCCTCAGGTTGGCCCGCGCCGGGATTTACACCGATTCCGACTTGCGCCCGCTCCATGCCAAACGGATTGATCGCCGTAAGGGTTGAACCAATGTTCGTTTGTACCGCGCCTGGCGCGATCGCTTTGCCCATTCCGGATGCTGTACCTGTGACGACCGCAACTTTTCCACGTTCCCGCCGTTAATGATAACGATCAGATCCGCATCCTGAATGGTGCTTAACCGATGGGCAATAACGAAGCTGGTACGCCCCTTCCACATCTCGCTACCCGATCCTTTCAGCTACGCTTGTTCGTCGGAGCCATCCGTTCCATCCTTCATTTCATGCAGGCCAAACAGATGGATAAACTCCTGAATCAACTCGTCAACCGCTTTCAGCTCTCCGCTAATCACCGGCTTAATCGCCTCAAATTCCGCCTGACTTAGCTGCCTCTGCAAGGTTTCGCGTTTAATTTGCATCCGTTCCAGAAAGGCGATCGCCTTGCCGCGCCTAAAGGTTTGGGCGCTGCGCAGCTGCGGCTCGGCTTCCTCATGAAATCTTCGCTTCTCCTCTCTACCGTGTCCTCGCCCATCCCGATGCTCATGATGAACGCGTTCATAACGCCCTCCGGGTCCGTGTCTACCGTCTCGCATGTGGCTCCTCCTTATTGTATACATTCGTATACGTTATTTTTGTTATGTATACAAATGTATACTAAGACTAGCAAAAAATCAACTTCTACCAAGCTCATCCAAGCCGTCGTCTTCGAGAACAGCCGCCAGCAACGCCAGCGTCAGCCCTTGCCCCCAGCCCTGGGCCCACTTCTTGTCGATGCCCAGATACCCTTCGATGTCCTTCATCACGGCGGTACCGCCGGATACGTTGAGCACCCGCCCCCGATCGGTGACGTTCTGGAGTACGCCATCTAACGCTTTCTGCACATATTTGGCATGCAGTGGATTGCCCTGAATGACCATCGCCGCCGCGATCCCCGCTGTCGCGGACACTTCACCATAAGCAGCCGGGTAATCCAGTACCGTGCCCCACAATCCGTCCTCGTGCTGTAATGTTTTCAACGCCGCCAGCTGATCGCGCAAGGAACTCCAAATATGCATCATCGACGGATACAGGTAAGCTTCCGGCAAAATCTTCGCCGCACGGGACATCGTGTACGCCGCCCAAGCATTGGCGCGCCCCCAGAAGATCCCGGACATATGATTTTGGCCGATATGATTGTACCCATGATACCAGAGGCCGGTGTCTTCGTCCTGCAAGTAATTAATGTGCCAGTAGAACTGGTGCAGCGCATCCTCGATGAGCGGCTTCTCGTCTAGCATGATACCGGTGCGCAGCATAAAGTAGGCCGCCATAAACAACGTATCCGCCCAGCACTGCTCCGGAAAATCATTGCCCGCAGATACCGTATGCTGAAGCACCCGATCCCCAAACCGGGGAGCTTGGTTCTGCAGATAGTCGATTTTGCTCAGGATGAGATCGAGATATTTCTGCTCCTTCGTTTGTTCATATAACGTCAGCAGCATATGCCCCATCGCGCAGGAATTTACAGTCCACACCGGAAGTCCGGCGTCGATGTACTCGTCGCACCACTGGGCCATTCGCTCCACATAGGCCTTCTCCCCTGACGCTTCAAAGGCCCGGCTGATCCCGTAATAAGCCACGCCGCACGGCCAATCCCAGGTCAGGTCCATCCCGAAGGTGTACTCCACGATGCGCCCGGCAATTTGCTTCAACTCGGAAGGGGCTGCCTTTAGTTTCAATCTTTCCATCTCCCTTCGTGTGAACGGCTAACCCCTACTTGAAGTTCCCGGCATCAATCGCCGCTTGCTTCTCATCCGAAATCTCCTGGTAACCCGCATTAAGGTACGTTTTCTTCGCGGCCTCGTAGGTGGCGTCGAACTCGCTTTCCGGCGCGATCGCAATCTTGACATACAGCTCCTGGAACAGCGAATTCAGATCTGCCTTATATTCATTCACTTTCTCAAGCACCACGCTGAACAAGGCGTCCGGTGTGCGGTACTCCGCATACTTGTCGTAAAAAGCTAACGAATCCTTCGCCAAATTTTCATACCCTGGAGGCGACATGCTGCGGAGGTACGCTTCACGCATTTTTACCGGATCATCGTATTTCACCGTTTCAACCACAAGGCACCAGTAGTCTTTGTTGTTATTTTGCGAGAGGACGGATTCCCCTTTAAAATCCGGATTTTTCACCGCGATTCCATCGGCATCCAACGTATAGTTTTGGCCCTCAACACCGTTTTGCAGGAAGAACAGGTTCTCTGGCTGGCTCATCCATTCCAGATACATCCACACCGCGGCGCGTTCCATGTCAGAGGATTCATAGTTGATGCCCATGATCATCCCAAACGGCCAGTAAGCGCGTCCCTGCGGCTTCCGTCCCTCCGGTACCCCGGCTTGCGGGTCCAGTACCGCGAACTCGGCATCCGGATTATTTTTTAAGGTCGAGGTGATTACGTCAGTGTTGCTGGAGAGATAGAAGCTGAAGGTACCGGTTTTCCCTGCTACAAATTCAGCCTTGGCTTTGTTCTCGTCGTCGCGCAGATAAAATTCTTTATCAATCAGGCCGTTATTGTATTGATAGTTCAGGTTGCGCAAGTAACGCTCCGTATCGGCGGTGGTCAGATCGGCAACGCCCAAGTCGGAGTAAAGAGCACGGTATTTCTCGTCGATCGGCCAATCGCGGAACGCGTAGTTAAACGTGTAGTTGTTCTTTTTCAACGTTTCGCCGCCGACGCCAAGGCCTGCATCTCGCCATTTGCCCAGCAGCTCATTATATTTTTCGAGAGAAGTCAGATCTTCGACCTTCATCCCCACCTTCTCAACCCAATCCTTACGGATCAGCGTCGTG
The DNA here is from genome assembly GCF_025151705.1 of Paenibacillus sp. p3-SID1389. Lineage (NCBI taxonomy): Bacteria > Bacillati > Bacillota > Bacilli > Caryophanales > Paenibacillaceae > Paenibacillus > Paenibacillus sp. p3-SID1389. Next base: position 23,495 of record NZ_JALXVO010000033.1, read on the forward strand.
AAGCTGTCCAAGCTGGGGCGCTCGCCGAAGAAGAACACGTTTTTCTTATCGACCACGCCATACTGCTGAATGGTGTCCCCCATCGTTTTCCAATACGTAGGCGCATAATGCGCGATTTCGTTCCAATCCAGCTCCTGCATCACGCCTTCCCCGTAGTAGGCCAGAGCCTGAGGCATATCATAATGGAAAATAATATCCGGCGCCTTATGCGAAGCCAGCAGCTGCTCATAATCCGTTACCTCGTTACTGCGGGTGATCGGAATAAATTTCACGTCAACGTTGTACTTATCGCCGAATTCTTGTTGAATCCAACGCGTGTAGTAGTTGTCGGTCACGTTCCAGCCTTCGAAAGCCCTTTCATAAACAGGAAGCTCAAGCGTGACCCTCTCAGGAAAACCAGCCGAATAATCGGGATATTTGCCATCGGTGTTTGTGTTGGAGGAAGGAGACGGCTCCGTGGTGTTGTTGTCCGAATTGGCGCTCTTGCTGCTGCCTCCCATACAGCCTGACAATAAACCAACGATCATCACCAAACTTAAGATCCAAGTGAACCTTTTACCCATATCGATTCCCCCTAATGAATAGATGGCTACTCCTTAACCGCCCCGAGCATGACCCCCTGGACGAAATACTTCTGGATGAATGGATACACGAACAAGATCGGCAGGGTAGCGAATACAACACACGAGGCTTTGAGTACCTCGGGATTGCTTAACGATACTTGTGTGGCTTCCAGTTGGAAGCTTTCGCTCGCCTGAATGACCAGGTAATACAATTTGAGCTGCAATGGCCGTAAATCCACCCGTTGTTTAATGTAAAAGAGAGCGTCTTGATAAGCGTTCCAGCGACCAACCGCGTAAAACAGCGACAACGTAGCCAGGATCGGCTTGGAGAGCGGGAGCACGATGCTCCACAGGATGCGGAAATGCCCCGCACCGTCGATCCGCGCCGATTCCTCCAGACTGACCGGAATGCTGCTGGAGATCGCCGTCTTCATGATCAGCAGGTTAAAGGCGCTGAACGCCTGCGGCAGAATGAGCGCTGACCACGTATCCAGCATGCCGAGATTGCTAATCAGCATGTATTCGGGAATGATCCCGCCGCTGAAGTACAAGGTGAACATAAAGAGGAAGGTCAACGTCGTGCGGCCCTTCAACTGCTTACGGGATAAGGGATAAGCTGCACAAACCGTAATGATCATGCCAAGCAGGGTAAACAGCACCGTCACCACCACCGACACGTACAAGGAGCGCAGGATGCTGGCGTCGGCAAAAATTTTACGGTACGCCTCCAAGGTAAACCCTTCGGGCCATAAGAACACCTTGTTCGCAATGACATACGCATCATCGCTTAACGATTTGGCGACGACGTGGAGAAACGGCAGCAGGCATACGAGCGAGGCGAGGACAATAGCGAGATGGATGAGGACATCCCAGATATCATAGCGTTTGCTGCGGCGCAGCGGCAGCGTGTTTGCGGATGCTTTCATGGTTCGCCTCCTTTCTTAGAGCAACCCGTCTTCGCCAAGCTTCTTGGCGACCCGATCGGCCATCAGCACGAGCGCGAGTCCAATGACGGACTGGAACAGCCCCAGCGCGGTGGCGCGGCTGAAGTTCCCGCTCTCAATCCCCCAGCGGTACACCAGAACCGGGATCGTCGTCGTGAATTCCGTGGTCGCTTTATTTTGCAAGGCAAAGATCCGTTCAAAAGATCCTTCCATGACCCGCCCCAAATTCATAATGAGCAGCGTCACGATCGTTGGGCGAATCGAAGGCAGCGTTACATTCCATACTTTCCGCCACCTTCCGGCGCCGTCCACGGTAGCTGCCTCATACAGCTCGGGGTTGATGCCGCTCATGGAGGCCAGATAGATGATCGTTCCCCAGCCCATGCTTTGCCACACGCCAATGGCCAGATAACTGACTAACCAGTTGTAATCTTCTTGCAGGAAGGGAATCCGCGTACCGCCCATCATCGCAATCAGATTATTGATGACGCCGTTACTTTCGCTGAGCAGTTGATATGCGATGGCACCGATAATGATCCAAGACAGGAAGTGCGGCAGATAGAGCAGCGTCTGATTAATCCGTTTGAACTTCACGTTCTTAATTTCATTGAGCAGGATGGCAAGAAGCACGGGAATCGTGAAGCTAAAAACCAGGTCCAGCGTATTCAGCAATAACGTATTACGGACGGCGCGACCGAAGTCGTGTTTTCCGAAGATCTCGGCAAACACTTCAAAGCCCACCCATTCGCTGCCCCAGAACCCCCGGGCGATTTTATAGTCTTTAAAGGCAAGCACAAGCCCGGACATCGGTGCGTATTTGAACAGCAATACAAAGGACAACGGAATCAGTAGCAGCACATAAAGCTCCCAGTCCCGCCGAAGATAAAATGCGGCCCCCCGACCTAACGAAGGGTCCAGCTTTGGCTTGGACTTCACATTTGAAGCGCTTACAAATTTCATAACATTCACCTCCTCGTACATTCTGGCCTGGCTCGTTTCGGACTCGGTTCCATCTCATCTTGCGGTTTAGCGATGGTGAGTTTGTGTCAAATCATACCGCCCCGCCCGGCCGCCGTAAATCATGAGTTTTGATACTAAGCTTCATTTTTGATTCTAAAGCCTGCAAATCGCTTGTTTCCTGCAGCAAAAAGATCAAATTTGATAGGTTGTAGCAAAAATGGAGCTATATGCCTCGGCTCTCTCCGAAGCAATACAGCTCCACCGTATCTATCCCGAGCTCCGCAGCTTGCTTGCCTTGTAACCGCTCGGCGGCATCCCTTCATATTTCCGGAAAAACCGGTTAAAGCTCTGGACGTTCCCGTAACCCACTTCCGCCGCAATCTGCTTCACCGTCATCCCGGACTCCAACAGCAGCTCCTTCGCTTTCTCGATGCGCCGCAGGTTAATGTAATCGATCAAGCTGGTCCCCGTCATCTCGTAAACGATCTTGCGCATATAGGAATAACTGATGCCAATCTCTTTGGCCATCTCCTCAAAGACGATTTCTTCGCAATAATGCGAATCCAAATAACGAAGAATGCGTTCCCCATACCCCGCATCGCTCTCTGGCTTGCGCGCCAGGTACTGGAGAATATCGCGGTAGAACTCGCGCATATACGCATCCAACTCATCCAAAGTGTCCATGGACGCGATGGAGGAATAGATGTTGCCCCGCCCGGCAAAAATCCGCGTCGGATTGATTTGATTTTCCCGGAGCTGCTTAATCGTAACCCCAACCAACTGATGATATATAAACATGATGTTGTCGTAGGAAATCGACGGGGACGATTGAATTTCCTGACGAATCACCGTTAATTCCTCCATCAGGCGCTCAAGCTCACCCGCAGCCAAGTAATTGAGAATCCGCCTCTCGCTATCCGCGGGATAAAGATAATGCTTGCCGCGCCCACATTCATCCTCCTCGCTCCAGAAGGAGATCCCGCCGCCACCGCTCACCATACGCTGCTTGATGACTTCCATCGCCTCCGCTGCCCGATCCTGAAGCTCGGAGCAGCTCTCCGTCCGGCTGCTAACGCCTACGGTCACGGAATGACCCAGCAAATTGCCTGCATACTGGCTAAGCGTCCCCAGCGCTTCCTTCATCCCTTCGTATCCGCCATCCGCTTCTCCTTCTCCGAAATTGACCACCACGGCGAAGCATCCCTCGCCTTGATAAACACACCGCGCCGATATCCCTGGTGGAAACACAGTTTCGCTATGGGTGACGATCAGATACCGGTGATAGCTGCGGGTTTCCGGGTTCGTCGCGTCCACATAGCTTCGGTACCGGTCAATCGAGAGAACGGCCACCAGGTAATAAGCTTCGGGAAACATCTCTTCGACGTGTTGCACCTCTTCCCCTCGCAGCAAACGGTGAACCGCCAGACTGCGGGCATCCTGCTCCCGTTCCCGCAGAAGCTTATAGAGCTGCTCCTCTTCCTCTTGCATCCGGTTGAAAACCGAGTTGAGGAAGGCCAGTTCATTTTTGTCCGATACCCCCCGGCTGCCGCGGGATCTTACGGTCCTCACCAATTCGCGCAGCGGCTTGGACAGCCAAGTCGCGAGAAACACCGTCAGCACTGAGCCGGCAAATATAACGACAGCCGTCAGCCAAACGATATTGTGCTGCAGCTTATTCGTTTTGGTCATCAGCGCGTCCATGGAATAGACGTTAACATTCCACCAGTCAAACAGCTTGGAATGGGACCACGTATATAACAGCCGCTCCCCGTCCAGCTCATGGAAGGCATACCCTTCCTCCGCTTTGCTCTCCAGAATCTTCTGAATATAAGGTTGATTTCGCCCATCGGTAAGCAGCAGTGACTTATCGTTATGCGATAGGATCGTCCCGTCCGCGTCCAGCAGCATATAACCTTGCTCCCCAGGTTCAGTGGACTGTAAATACGTCCCAATCTGGCTTTCCCGCAAGTTGACTACGATGGTGCCGCGGGTTGTCGTGGACAAGCGGCTGAGCGGCAAGACATAAGATACAACGGTCTCCCCAGTGGCCAGCTTGCGCGGGAACCATACGCCGCTAATCCCTCGGCGCCCGGCCAACGCTTCATCCAGCCAGTCTATCGATTCATAGCGGTCCAGTGTTGTGATGCCCTTGTCGGTTGAGATCACATAATTCGCGTCACTCAGGTAGAAATAAGAGGAATACACCCCGTTCACCCGATGATTCAAATTCACCAGTTCCCGGAGCACGACCAGGGCTTGGCTGACATGTTGATAGTTCTCCTGCAGCTGAGCATAAGTTTCGAACGAACGAATGCGGTCAAATACCCGGTTCGCAGTCAGACGGACCGTATCTTGCGCCAGATTATTTAAGGCCGTTTCATTGAGCCTTCGGTTCGCATCCAGCCCCGCCAGGGAAGATTCTGCAATCGCCTTTTCTGAGTACCGCAAAATCTGCGTACCGCTGTACAACGTCAGAATGATCGCAGGAACCGCCATGACGCAGAACAGGATGATTCCCAACTGAAGCATCATCGGAATCCGTTTCATCTTCCCCTTCATCCCCTCCGAAATGGTCTTTTCCGCAGCAGACTTCTGGGCCAAGGAAATAAAGCGCTTTCATCGCACACTTGGATAAATTATACAACATCGGTGCTCTTAGGGTCTATTTCTATCATCTAAAATCTAATCATTCTCCAAAAAATCATAACCACCCGTCCAACGGGTGGTTTGCTCTTGGGGTATAACCCCTTGTTGCCAAACTGCGCCTAAAGACGCTAGCCTGACAATAAAATTGTTCAGGCTCAGTGTTTTTGTCACTTTCACTTACCAGTTAAACTGGTTTACTTTTTCTTGCTACCGTTTCTGCTAAATGGATCTTCATACTCTTTGACGCTCAGTTTATCGATTGCCTGGTCATGTGCTTCCTGCTCGCGGATATACTTTGCGACAGTGGCCTCATTCAAGCCCACTGTGCTTACGTAGTATCCCTCCGCCCAAAATTTCCGATTTCCATATTTATACTTTAGGGTGGCATGCTTTTCGAATATCATTAGTGAGCTCTTTCCCTTCAGATACCCCATAAATGAGGATACTGAGATTTTGGGTGGTATCGCTACCAGCATGTGTACATGATCCGGCATCATGTGGCCTTCTATGATCTCCACTCCCTTGTATTTGCACAGACGCTTAAATATTTCGATCAAATCTCTCCTCACTTGATTATAGATCTCTTTCCGTCTATACTTCGGGGTGAACACGATATGGTATTTGCACATCCACTTCGTGTGAGCTAAACTATAGCTCTTGTTTGCCATCTAAGACCATTCCTTTCTTTTATTGAGCCTGAACATCTCAATTTTATGGGAATGGTCTAGTTGGTCAAACCTTCGTTCCTCCACCCGCATAGCGGGTGGTTTTTTGTTTCGCACGCTTCGCGAGCTCAACTGGCTAAAGCCATAATTAAAAGCCCGCACCCTATAGGTACGAGCCTGATGAATCGGATTTTCACTCGCCGTCCGTGGGGAGGTCGGCTCCTGCGAACCGGGCGTTGCCGGCCACTAACTTGTCTCGATACTCCTGCGGAGACACGCCCTCCAGTTCTTTGAAGACGCGGGAGAAATGACGGGTGTTCTCGAACCCGACGGCATTGCTAATTTCCGACAGCTTCAGCCAACCCTTTCCGAGCAGTTCCTTCGCTTTGCGGATTCTTACTTTTTTCAAGTAGGTCACAAAGCTTTCGCCAGTATACGCCTTAAACGCCTCGCTGAAATAGGAGTAATTCAGGGATACATGGTTGCTGACGATCGCCATGTTCAGTTGCCGGTCGTAATGGCTCTCGATATACGCCACCGCTTCTTTCATATCTCCGTGCTCACTATGAGCGGATCGGATCTCCTTAATGTATTCGTCGAGGTCTGACAACAGCTGCTCCAGCGACCGGAAGTAGTCGTGAAAATGGCAGAAGTTCGACATGTCTCCCACTTTGCGATACAGCTTCAGCACGTCGACGGAGGCTTCGCCGTACACGCGGAACACTTCGTCCAGCACCTCCTCATTCATATGCCGGCTGACCGCTTCCAGGTATGACATATCGATCTCAGGCAACTGGTCAACCCGAAAAATCTCATGGAGGAGCGCTCCTATCTCCTTCTCCCGGTTCGTGCCCAGGATATTGCCCAGCTTACGGATGGCCTCCCTCGGCACGGGATAAGACAACCGCTTCATCTGCAAGTCCTCATACCAGATCAATCGAGTCTTCGGATAAATAAAGGTGTATTTCAGCGATTCGCACGCCTGGTGGTAGCACAACGGCAGATCCGTGAGCCGGCTCCCCTCCTGGCTGACACCGATCAACATCCCGTCAAGCTCACGTTCCGCCGCCAGGAGCGACAAATCCTCAAACTTGCTGCGCGGCCCCCCGAGAAGGATCATTCGCCCTTCAAGATCCAGCAGGGAAGCGCTAAGTACGCCGTCCACGCTTTCAAACATATGCTGCGCGAGCGACTTCAAATCCTCTTTCTTCATCCGGCTTCCGTCCACGTTCTTGTACGTCAACGCCGCAACCGAAAAGGGGACGGTAAATTGATCGAAACCGATTTCGGAACTCCAGACGCCAAGATCCTCCGCGGCCAATTCCCGTTGCAGCAGAAGCTCCTGCAGGCGAACGGACTGAACCTGCATCCGGTAGTTCTCCGTAGCGGCCAATTGCTCCGCCAATTGGGAGCGCTTCGCCAGATTGTCCTGGCATTTGCGCAGCGCGGAAAACAGTTCATCGCGGCGGATCGGCTTCAACAGATAGTCGACAGCCTGGTACCGGATCGCCGCCTTGGCATATCTAAAGTCCTCGTAACCGCTGAGGATAATGATCTGAGGCCGACCGGCTTGCTCGGCCGGCTGCGGTCCTTCTGACACATTCTCGATCAGCGCAATCCCATCCATCACGGGCATCCGAATATCCGTTATGATAATGTCAGCGCCGTGGGCCCGGTACAATTCAAGGGCTTCCGCCCCTTGAGCTGCCGTGGTCAGCTCGTATTGGTCCGGGAATTCGCGTTCAATCATGGTTTTTAGTCCGAGCCGGATATTTTTCTCGTCATCCACGATCAGTAGTTTTATCATCTGTGCCACCCCTCCCTGTTAACAGCACCTTCGGCATAATCATCACTACCTCCGTGTACTGTCCTTGATCGCTGAAAACCTTCAGGCCGTATTGTTTACCATAATATAACCGAATGCGCTCTTGAACATTGCGAAGGCCAATCCCGTATTGGTTTGGCGACTTCGGCGCAAAATTCCCCGGAACCTTATCCGTAAGCCCCACCTTATCCAATTCCAGGTTCAGTTCGGACAGCGAAGCTTCGTCGACCCCTCTACCGTTGTCTGTGACAACGATTCGGATGTCGCTTTGCGGCAATTCCTGCACCTGAATCGAGATGTTCCGCGGCCCCGTCTCATCCCCTGCCCAAGCGTGCTTCACCGCATTTTCGACGATTGGTTGAAGCGACATTTTAAGCATCTCCATATCCAGGAGATCACTCGGAATATCCAGCCGCAGCTCGATCGGTTCATCAAACCGGATATTCATCACATCGATATAATTTTCGATGTGGCGAAGCTCATCCCGCAGCTTGACGTACTCCCCGGACCATTTGAAATTGTACCGCATCATGCCTCCGAGAGAAGTCAGCGCATCCGAGATTTGTCTTTGATTTTCGATCTCGGCCAGCATTTTAATGTTCTCTAACGTATTATACAAAAAATGGGCATCAATCTGATTGTGAAGCGTACGCAGCTCCGCTTCTTTCGTGAGCGCTTCTTTGTATACGGCTTGAGCCACCAGCGTATTAATGGTGTTCATCAGCTTGGAAAAATGATGCGCCAACTCCCCAACCTCGCCGCCGCCGCGGATCGTGATGCCGCTGTAGGCCTCACCGCGCCGGACTTTCTTCATCTCTTCGGTCAGCACGCGGAGATTCTTCAGGATAAACGCATTGAGGATATAAGCAATGATCGTTACCAACGTAATAAATCCGATATTGGCGCCAATCAAAATATTTCGCATATGTGAAATTTCTTTAAACACGCCGTCCATCGAGACGACATTCACCAAATCCGCGTTGATTCGCTCGATGGGCTTGTGCAGCAGCAGAAATGATTTTCCGTTCTCTTTATAGTCATTATTCCATTCGCCTGTTTCTTTATAGTGCATCAGACGCTCCCGGATCGCCTGCTCCAGTCCTGGATTCGCTTGGAGATAAGAATCCCGTTCACGGGTAAAGATCTGAGCTTTGCTGTCCATCAGCACCATTTGCGAGTCACTGTTCGGAACCGCCGCATAAGTCCTTGGACTAAACTTTTCGAGCAGCATATCCACCTGCACCATTCCGACATGATGATTTGCCGGAATGCTCATTTCCCGCAGCAGCGACACTTTGGGCGTTGGGGCGGGGGTCTGCCCTTGGTACCGTTCCATGATGTCTGGATCATTGTGCAAAAACGACCAAGACTCCATGCCCTTTAATTCCTTCGCTTCTTGATACCACGGCTCATCCGCTACCCGGTTCTCCCGGAAAAAGATCGGCCAAATTTCGGTTACGTTGCTGCTTGAGAACAGGCGCAAATGCTCCACATTCGGGTTGTAATATTGAATGCGTGTTAGGCTTTTAAAGCTGTGGTTACTGAAATTCACCAGTTCCTCGGTGCCGGGCTCGGTGGTATTCGCTAGATAATCTCGAACTTCGATATCATCATAGGCGACCTGCACCGCCCGTACCATCGATTCAATCTGCGTCTCGATATGCTGGATTTCCATCTCCAGCAACGAGTTGTTCTTGTCCTCGGCATCCCGGATATACATATTGTTGATCAATCCATAGGAATAATAGGACACCAGCGCGCTGGGTCCCAAGATGATAAAGATATACGAAGCGAGCAGGCGGCTCTGAAGTGAGCGGCGCCCAAACCAATACTTAAATGACTCCCACCATGCTGTCCAAGGTTTGCTTCTTCCCATATGCCGAGCGACTCCTTTGAATAAAAGCCCAAAAGCCCGCGAAATGCGGGCATTTTTGGGGCATTAACGATTATTGCATGCCAAGTTTTTTCTTGTTCTCTTCATACTTAGTTTGCTGGAACGCTTGGACTTTGGCAAGCCCCAGATCTTCTTGCTTCTTGATGTAATCCGCCCAGATCTTATCGAATTCAGCCTCGGACGATGCCATCAACAGCTTCGGCAATGTTTTGCCGCGAAGATCCTTGATCTTGCTGAGGATGATGCCTTCTTCCGAGTTAGCCAGCGGGTCCAGCAGGTCGAACTCGGAGACACTAACCGTTTTGCCGCGAGTCCAGTCTTCCAACTGCTTGAACGGTTCTACCGATTCAGGCTGCCATTGTTGAATGATGTTGGTATCTTGCATCATCCAGAACGTGAAGGAAGACCCATATTGCTTATCGAAAGCAGAACGATCCTTATTCATAAGTTCGAACACTTCTGGTTTGAATTGGTCTTTGCCATCAATGGTATCGTAGCTGACGCCTTTTTCACCCAGATACAGGTCTTTCTGTCCTTCCTCACTCATCAGGTACGTCAGGAACTTGATCGCGCGAGCTTTATCCTTCACGTCCTTGGAGATCAGGGTAACCGTCCAACCGGAGATCGAAGGACCATTTAACGTAGGCGGATCCAGTTTGGAGTTAGCCGGACCGTCCACGGCGATGTAAATTTTGTTAGGATCTTGTTGATACAAAGTCCCTTGTTGCGCTGCAAAGTCGGTGCGTTGATACAGCATGGCGAAGTAACGGCCTTGCGCAATTTTCTCTTCCATTTGAGCGCGTTTGTCGATGAAGATATCCTTCGCCAACAAGCCTTCTTCGTTCGCTTTACGCAGCGTTTTTAACCAAGTAATATATTCCGGATCCGTTTCGCGGTTGTACAGCTTGCCGTCTTTCTCTCTCGGAATCGCCAGAAAGTTCTGCAGGTAGCCTTCCAAGGAGTCATTGCCGGTAGCCGTAAACTCGTGCAAGCCCAGCGGAATCAGCGGCTGACCGTTCACCTCAGGGAATTTCTCTTGCGCTGCTTTCAGAGCGGCGATGAAGCCTTCCGGAGTTCGCATGTCCGGGCTGCCGATTGCTTCGTAAATATCTTTACGTACGACAAACGTTTGGTTGGATACATATTTGTCGCCGTATTTCTCATAGTCTTTCGGAGACGAGGAAGAGTTCGGATAACCGTATACGTTCCCGTCTGGTTGCGTGTACCAGCCCAGTTTATCCGGGTCGGCCACTTTGAAGAAGTAAGGATCGTATTGTTCAGCCAATTTGTTCAGCGGCTCAACCAGTCCGCCCTCGATCATTTTCTTCACGCCGTCTTCCCACCAGCCCAACGTAATGAAGTCAGGCAGCTTGCCGGAAGCGATCAACGTGTTCAACTTCTCGTTCTCATTACCGGCAGGGACGATGAAGTTGATATTAACCCCGGTTTTCTTCGTCACGTATTGAGAGGTCGGATCAACGCCCCATTTATTTGGGAACCAAGCAAAGTTCAGGTACCAATCGAAGGTGATGGGGGACGTATCGGATTTCCATCCCGGTTCGTCGGCCGATGGTGTCGCAGCCGGATCGGTGGTTTCCTGCGTGCTGGTGTTGTTGTTAGCAGCAGCATTGTTAGCGCTTTCTTTACTGTTATTGCTGTTGCCTCCGCAAGCAGCCAGGGACAGGACCATGATGGCCGCCATCAGCAGCATCATCACTTTTTTGGACTTGCTTTTCATGCCCATGCTTTTTTACCCCTTTTCTCATTTGATGTGATTCCATTTATGTGCAACTCCGTTAGCCGCCGTGAAGCGGCTCGGAGGAGTTACCGACGGTGATATGGCGAGTTCATTATAGACGAACCCTTACCCTTTGATCGAGCCAATCATCATCCCTTTAACGAAGTAGCGTTGCAGGAACGGATAGGCAAATACGATTGGCAAGGTTGTCACGACCATTGTCGCCAACTTGATCGATTGGGAAGTGACCGTTTTGGTTATCGCACTGCCCTGCACCGCTGTCGTCATGATATTGGAGCTGGACTGGGCCACAACCCGGTACAGGAATGTCTGAATCGGCTGCAGGTTCTCGTTGTTGACATAGATGATCCCCGTAAAATAGTCATTCCACTGATACACCCCGTGGAACAAGGCGATGGTGGCGAGAACCGGCAGCGATACCGGCAGCACGACCCGCAGGAAGACGGTCCAATCATTGGCTCCGTCGATTCGAGCCGCTTCCTCCAGACCATCGGGAATATCCCGGAAGAAGGTCATGAAGATGATCAGATCGAAGAAGCTGAACAACACAGGAATAATATAAACGATAAATTTATCGAGCATATGCAAATCGCGAATGAGCAGGAAGGTTGGAATCAGCCCTCCGGAGAAGATCATCGTGATCGTTCCCATCAAGATATAGAACTTTCCTGCAATCAGGTCTCTGCGAGAGAAAGCGTACGCGACCATCGCGGTAAAGAAGACGTGTGCTATAACCCCAATGACGGTCTTGGCAACCGTGAGTCCCATCGCCGTCATGATGCCGGGATTATCAAAGACCGCTTCGAAGTTCTCAAAGCTGAACTTCCGCGGCCACCAATAAATGCCGCCAAGCATCGCGTCCTTCCCGTCGTTAAAAGCGTTCACCAACACGTACCAAATCGGATATAGCGTGACAAAACATACGACGAGCATGACCAAATTGTTAACTGTATCGAAAACGACATCGCCTTTGGTTCTGCGGCGTAATGAAAACATAAGCAGGTCCCCCTTGGCCTAAAACAACGAAGTGTCGTTGAGTTTTTTGGTTACTTGGTTCGCAATCAGCAGCAGGGCAAGTGCAATCACAGATTTGAACAAATTGATTGCTGTTGAGTACGAATAACGGCCAGAGGATATCCCCGTGTAATAGACATAATAATCGATTACATTACTTGCACTATCGTTCAGTGAGTTACGCAACACCAGGATTTGATCAAAGTTGGAGTTCAGCACACCGCTGACAGCCAGGATGAACAAAATACTGATGGTCGCTTTGATAGCTGGAAGCGTCACATACCACATTTGCTGAAAACGCCCAGCTCCGTCAATGGTTGCCGCTTCGTACATCTCGGGCGAAATGCTCGTAATGGCCGCCAAATAGATAATTGCTGACCATCCCAGCTCCTTCCAGACATCCGAGGTGATGACGATCGTCCAGAAGTACTTCGGCTCCGCCAAGTAGGAGATCGGCTTATCGATAATATGCAAAGCCATAAAGATCTCGTTAATAATCCCTACATCCGACAACCAGGTTGCCAGGATCCCGCCGAGCACAACCCAAGACAGGAAGTGAGGCAGGTAGGAGATCGTTTGGATCGCTTTCTTGTACCGGAGCGAGCGAACTTCGTTCAGGAACAAGGCGAAGATAATCGGCAACGGAAAAGTGAGCAGCTTCAGGAAACTGATCCCCAGCGTATTTTTGATCACATAGCCGAAATTTTCATCGGACAGAAACTCTTTGAAATGTTCCAAACCGACCCATGGAGCTTCTGCAATCGTTCGAATAATGTCGTAGTCCTTGAAAGCGATAATGACACCGTACATTGGAATATAGTTGAAGATGATCATCCAAGCGATGCCGAGCAAAGCCATAATTTGAATATGTCTTTGCGAGTAAAGTTTCTTCAGCCATTTCCGCCTTGACGAGGGCGGCGTTTCTATCTCTTGCATGGCTGCGGGTTGCGTCGACGGCTGCATATCCATCCCCTCTGACCTCCAAGCTGTTCTAGTCTATTAATGTAAGCACTTTCACCTATCTGTATCTATTGTACTTGGGATCGGATCGTAGGGATATGCTCCAGATTTCGTCTCGGTGTATTCGTTTTTCGGCTAAAAATGAAAACCCGTACCGAAAAGTACGGGTTTTCAATGCTTACTTAATAATCAGCTCTTTTGGCTGAACATCGTACGGCTCTCTTTTCCCTAGAAGCACGTCCAGCAATCCCTCATGGGTGGCCTTGATTTCCTGCACAAAAGCTTCATAGGGCCGGTGGCAGACATCCACGATCCCGATTTGGTAGTTCTCCCCGTCGAATCGGCCAAGCGTCGCTTGATCATTCAGAATAAAATAATGCGCACCCACTAAATGCTTCTGACTCGCCGCAAACTCCGCGTAATACCGGTAGGCTTTGCCGCGATCCGCTTGGGTATAGACGCCCTTCAAGCCGGGGCTTAGCAGCCCGACGTCCGGGGCCCCAAAGTGGAACTCCCCGATCATCACCGGCTTCCCGGTCTGTTCATAAATGTACCTGATATCCGCCTCATCCGGTCTGAACTTGTAGCAGTTATAGGTATAGACATCAAAATATTCGCTCCCTTCCAGCACCAGCTCCGACGATATCCAGGCGTACCGGATGCCGAGGTTCAAATGATTCGGGTCTACCCGCTTTAAAGCTTCAGCCGGAACTCGAATAAACTCATGCGCCATCCTGCGGGAAAATTCCAATAGATCCGCATCGGCCGCATCAGTAAATTGATCATAATGAAGTTGCCGGACCCCGCCGAAATCGGCGAGCTCCATCGCCCATGCCTCGCTCAGCGCCTGGGGATCTTCTTGATATTTGTGCTCAAGGTAATGAATCAGCTCCTCCTTGCTGGCAAAAGCATGCGCGCTGCGAAACATTTCCCGCGCCAGGTTCACCCGGTCCCCAAACGCCCAATGCGGTTCGTTGGACATAAAATATCCGATCAGGCAGCGATCTTCCTTAAACGGTTTCAGCTGCGCGGCATACCGCTCCGAGGCCTCCCGGTATTCCTCGCTGAACACATCCGGGAAATCCCGGTACACGGGCACTTCTGTCATCGGAAACTCGGCCAGCGGGATTACATAGGGCAGCTTCGCCCATTGGGCAAAGTTCAGATCCGACCAGTTTCCGATCGTATTAAATCCCCAATCGATTAGCCGGGAGCGGGTCATTTGGCTCCAAGCCTCATCATAATTCTCGCCGAAGGCCCGAATCAAATTGCTGACGGCATAACTATAATATCGCTCCCCCTTCCGCCCCCCTCTCGTTTCGAACGCAGGGCGGAAAGGCCCCTCCTCATCCGGGAGCCACTCGAAACAAGGCTCGATACCGTCGATCCGTCCCGTTTCCCCGGGAGCGACTACATCCAGCCCTTTGCTGTAAAAAGCATACCCGTCCGGGTCCACCAGCCAAGATCTGCCGTCATGCTGCACCACCCGAAAGTATCCCGTCGGTTCAAAGGAAATAGATTTGTACCCTCCGTACACACTATATTCCGGTCCAAAATCCGCTGCCGGACCGGCTTCGGCTTCCTTCCGCAAATATTGAACCAATTCGTCCGCCGAACCCGTTTTGCCGCTCCAGTCCTTCATCTTCAGCTGTCCCAGCTCATCGACGATCGGTTCCACTTCTGCTCCTAGGCTGCAATCGGGCTTCTCGTCCGCCAGATACAAATCATGCAAGATCAAGGAACGATTCGTATAGAAGGGCAGAAAAATCATCTCGAAATGCTTGGCTTGCTCCGGCTCCAAGGCGGCTCCCTGCAGGAACGACTTCAGTTTGCCTGGCGTTCGTTCCAGATAGATGCTTTGGGCATCTAGATGTACGAGATCAAAATAAGTACGAATCCGAATTTGGGGCAAGAAGCCGGTCATGCAATACAAATCCGGCACACCCTGCTCCGAACCGGGGTCACGCTTGGAGAATCCCAGCACCATTTGAAACTCCGTGATCGATTGAACCGTCAGCTCCATCACCAGGTACTGGCCTTTCTTGAACCGCAGGCCGGCAAAATGGAGTCTTCCCCCATCGGGGGAGATTTCGATGACACGCCCGCCTTCTGGAAGCGATTTCAATTTAATGCCGCCGCTTACGTTCACCTGTGTAGGTCTCATGTCTACAGTCGCTCCTTCGGAATGGTCAATTCTTAGAAATTATACGACATTCCGAAGCGCTCCCTGCGATTTTCCGAAATTGCGTAACCTCTTCCGAAATTAGGAGACCTCTTTCATAAAGAAAACAAGTGAACGATCCAGTTCATCATGGAACGGGATCGTTCGCCTGCCAATGGCATAGAGATTGCTGCCGAAATCAACATGGCCAAAGCATCCGGCTCCAAAGTACTTGTAAGGAATGTCGATTTAAGCTCCTGCACCAGCTCGGCGTAATCTGCCATCATTCGATTGTAGCGAACTCAGCGGACCGATGCAACGATGATCATGACCTTCTCCCCTTCCGAAATTCCCGAGGGCCGGACCGAGTATGTCCCCACGGCTGCTGGAACAATGGCAGTTTCGGCATAATGAACATCGAAAGGAGGAAAAGCATCGGTTTTGCTGTAGATCGTAATTTGCCCTCCTTCAACTAGGTTCAGCACCTGTACGCTGTCCTTGCAGGCGATCTCTACCTCCTGCGAAAAGGTGTAACGGAAGGTCTCGATAAATTGCCGCACATGCAGGCCGGTTCGCTCCACTTTAAGGTGTTCGTTTTCCTCCAGCACTTTCCCCTGTTGAATGAGATTCTCCTTGACCCAAGCGGTGTCCCAATCCCATTGGATATTCTTTAACCCATGCTCCAAATGGGTAGGACGAGGGAGACCATCCAAGCCTACACGTCCCCAATCCCAAAGCTTAAAGGTAAAAATATAAGGGGTCGCGCTAATCTCCAGCACCATCGTGTCCTTGCCTGAGCAGTGGATCGTACCTGCAGGAATAAGCAAATGATCATGCTTTTTGACCGGGATTTTGTTGACATACTCCTCTGCCGGAAAGGGCGCCTCTCCACTTTTCGCGCGGTACAGATCGCTCGCCATGCGTTCGCTGTCCACATTTTCTTTGAGTCCCAAATATACGTAAGCCTCTCCGTTTTCAGCTGCATCCAAAATATAATAGCTCTCATCTTGGGTATAGTGCATGCCAAAGGTCTGTTGGATGTATTCGGTCAGCGGATGTACCTGGAGAGACAAGTTCCCGCCCCCCATTGTGTCCAGCAAATCAAAGCGGATCGGGAATTCCGCCCCGAATCGGGCGTGTACTCGCTCACCCAGCAAAGGACGGGGGCAGAACAGCACCAGGTCCATCGCCGGAATCTCCAAGGTGACCTGCCCGAAGCGAAACTGAAGGCTATTCTCTTCGGGTACCCCGTCAAAACTCCAGGCATAGTTCGGCGGTCCGTCGGGGAGGCCAAAATTCTCCCGCATCCACTGCCCGCCCCATACCCCCGGATCAAAATATGGCTTTAGACGGAACGGTCGCGAAGCCGCCGATTGAAGAGCGGCGCGAAAGGCGTTCCCGGTAACCATGTTGGGCTGCCCCGGCGTGGTGGTTTCTATCAGATAGTCCAAGCTTCCCAGCAACTTAGCTTTATGCCGGTCCGCCATGCGCCATTCGACAAAGAAGCCGCGTTTGTATTTTTCCAGAATGGGTGCATCGGGATTGTCGGCTAGCCAGTTCGTCATTCCCCGGCGATAGCGCAACTGGATTTCCCAACGGGGCAAATCGAGGTATACGAGCAAATCTCCTTTGGTGACGAGCGACGCGCCGGTTCCATAGAGAAAGATTGGCCCATCGGATCGCTCAATTTCTGTCCGCAATGCATCCAGAGAGGCGGGGTCAAAGCAATAATCCAACTTGCCGTAAAACATCACACCAAAAACCGGATCCGGCGGAAGGCTGGGGGCAAAGAGCTGTTCTAGCTGCTCCTGCGGCAACAGGCAGGTTTCGCAGTCCACCATCCGCGCTGGAGACAAAAGCGCCAGCTCCCTAGCCACTTCTTCTTTGTCCGTGCCTGGATAACAATCAAAAACGAATATACGGCATTGATCCATTTGCCGCCTCAGCTCTTCCCGGATGGCTTCCCATCCCGAAAAAGCATGGTCATCCCAGCCCGGGATGTCCAATACCGGCTCCAAGTCATAATTGCGGTATCTCGTGTTGTTCATATCTAAGTGCTCCTCAACGATTAGATGTAGAATGCGAGCAAGCCCTCGTTATAAGCCTCGCAAAGGCGCATCGCTGCTTCGGTTGTCTGTTTTTCCTGGCTGGACAGTGTAAAAGCAAATTCATAAAAGCCGCCCAAGTCAACCTTGAAGTTGGTCTCCCAGTAGTTGTTCATGACCCAGGCAAAGGTTTCCCCTCGGTTCAGCTCCCAATTGTTGCCGTCGCATAGCTGGATCGGTTTTGCTTCCAGGGGGCCAAACGTCAGCAAAGGCGTGTCTTTGACAGCGACCAGAACCTGCCGTTCGCCAGCTTCCATCACCAATCCGTTTTGGATCAGATAGAATTCCATATTACTGCCGGGCAGCTGATCAATGCCCGGACGAAGGATGCAGCCGGTTTTGTCCACATACTTCACCTCATCGTCGCCCGCCGTAAATGGCAGTGACACATAAAGGTTTTCCGGCTCCCACACGCTATCCTTGTGGATGCGCACCATCGCTTCGATTTTATTGATCTCCCGGTACAGCTTCAGGAACACCTTGTAGAACCGCGTGCCCTCCAGGCTGTAGTCGAGCTGCAGCGAGACAAACAACGGCCCGCTCTCAACAATTTGGATATCGGTCAGGTGAGCTTCATACCGTCTCGTTGCCGGGGATTTACGGTTGCGTCCCATTCGCCGGCGTTCCTCCGTCGGGGAGGTGCGGATATCGGTCACCTCGTAGATTCCGCTAAACGGGGCGTAGATCGCGTCCTGCCGGACCAGATTTTTTCCGGTCTTCCGATCGATGATCGAGGTAATCCCCCGCTTTTGATCAAACTCCACCCGGTAGAACGCCGTCTCCACGCAGGCCACATCCTCGCGCAACACCCCAGGCTGCAGCACATCTTCAACCCCCTCCGCGCCAATATGGGCATGGCTCTGGGAGGTGCCATTCGGATAGCGACCAGTCGCACGAACCCCGACGTTGCGTTCCTCCTTGGGCTGCACCTTAAGAGGGATTTCGATTTCGTAGGCCCGGGCGATACGCTTCACCTGATGCGGGATCACCTCATTTGTTGCCAAATCAAACACTTCGATGGGAACATCCAGGCTGTAGTTCAACCCATCAACATACTCCCAAAACTCGATATAGATTTTGGCGGTCGTCTCCAGCGGAATGTCGTGGGGATTGATAATTCGATAGTGCTGCGGCCGGTCTTGCCGGATGGCCACCTCCCCTTTTTTCGCTAAAATCCGGTCCAGATTATCCGCTACCTCAGTGTTGCCATTGATCGCGTAAGCAGATTTTTTGTGCTCCAGTTCCCCAACCAGAGTTTCCCAAGGTTCCGACACGGAGGAGGAATAACCCCAGGTGTGCTCGCTGTAGAGGATCAGATTTTCCGCCGCTTTCTGCATCAACCCCGCATCCCCCAGAGCGGAATCGGGATCCAGCTTTTTGCAGAGATCGTACTTGCGTTGCCCCTTCCGATACACCTTGACAACCGCCGGTGTGGAGCCCACGCCATCCGCCCACCAATCGTAATTACACCTTCAAAATATAAAAAAGGTGATGAGGTTACAGTGTTCTTTGAAGTAAGTGATGATTCATTTCCAGCACAAGTTACCGCTAAAAAAATTACAAAAGACAAAAATTAGGCAATGGCAGATACAACATCCATTGAATCAAACAATCACAAAAAAGTCCGTGAAGCTGTCGCTTCACGGACGGATTACGAGATTTATTATTTCGCGTACTTATTCCTGATCAAAATAAACGATTTTCCCCGTTTCCGCGGATTGATAGACCGCCTCCAAGATCTGAGACACGATCATCGCTTCCCTTGGTTTCACAAGAGGTTCCGTGTCGTTGACGATGCTGTGAATCCATTGTTTGGCTTCATACTCGAAATCGGTCAACTTCTCCCCGCGGAACAGTTCTCTTGCGTTTGGGTCCACGTCGATTTCATTCACGAACAAGCTTCCGTCTCTTTCGCCGTTGATCCGCAGTTTACGGTTATTAAAGTCCGCCCCGCCCTTCGTGCCGCACAGCAGGTTGCCTCCGCCGTCTGCAATATTCAGGGCCCAGCTCGTTTCAATAATTACCGTAGCCCCATTTTTAAATTTCACGTAGCCAAACGCGGAGTCTTCGACTTCGAACTCATTGGGATCCCAGGAGCCCCATTCGTTTGCGGCATTTTCGGTGTATTTCAGCTTATAGAACACACTGCCGACGACGCTTTCCGGTTCGTAGTTATCCATCAACCAGAGGATCAGATCCAGGGAATGGGTTCCGATATCGATCATCGGACCGCCTCCCTGCTTCTCTTTATCCAAGAACACGCCCCAGGTCGGCACGCCTCTTCTGCGGGTAGCCACCGCTTTGGCAAAATAGATGTCTCCCAGCTCGCCATTTTGGATCATCTTTTTGAGCAGTTGGCTCTTGGCGCTGGATCGACTTTGGTAACCGACGGTGAGCTTCTTGCCGGTTCGTAAGTGAGCCTCGTACATCGCTTTCGCCTCGGGACCGGTGACGGCCATGGGCTTCTCGCACATGACATGCTTGCCGCTTTCGAGCGCATCGATGGAGATCGAGGCATGAGAACTGTTGGGGGTTAACACATGTACAACCTCGATCTCTTCCATCGCCAGCAGATCCTTGTAATTCGTGAACACCTTGGCATCTGGCGTACCGAATTTTTGCGCGGCGGCCTCAGCTCTTTCCGGGATCAAGTCGCAGAAGGCCACCATCTGTACATTGTCCACCTTCGCTAAACTCGGCATATGCTTGTCATTCGCAATTAATCCGCAACCGATGATCCCAACCTTTACCGTTCTCATCCGTTTCCCCTCCTCCGCGCTATTTGAACTCCACCGTTCGGTTTTCCCTGTGGGCGATATAGGCTGCTTCCAGGAGCTCCGTCAATTTCGTTCCATCTTCCAGTCCGAACGGCATCGGCTTATCCTCAAGCAAGGCATCCGCCCATTGAATGATCGGAAGCGGCTGCGCTGCAGGGAGCTGTGTTGGCGTAATCCATCCGGAGAAGGGGGAATTGAACTTCTTCGAGATGACTTTCACGTTCGAATCCGAGATGATCAACGTGCCTTCCGTGCCGTAAATTTCAAGCGCAGAAGGAGTCCGATAGGTGATTAGGCTAGTTTCGACCAGAGCAACCGCATTGTTGGCAAACTCGATGGAGCATTGCGCATTATCTTCCACGGCGCGCTGGGTGAAGTAATGGAACATGGAGGTGATCCGTTTCGGCTTCCCTAAGTACCAGTTGGCGAGATACATCGGATGACAGCCTAAATCCATCATCGCTCCGCCACCGGCTTGCTTCTCATCATACCAGTACTCCGGAAGCCAATTGTTCAAAGCCCCGTCATGGCCGTTCCGAATACGCAGAAGCGTAACATCCCCTAGGATCCGGTCATCGATCAGCTGCTTCGCGAACAATTCTTGCGGTCTCGTGCGGGCAGGGAAGGAGATGCAGAACTTAACGCCAGCCTCACGTACCGCTGCCGAAATTCGATCGCATTCCTCCGTAGTCAGCGCCATCGCTTTCTCGGTGAAAATATGCTTGCCGGCCTGAGCAGCAGCCACCATGACGTCGGCGTGCATGCTCGTAGGAGCATCTACCACAACGCCATCCACATCTTCCCGCCGTAAAAGAGTGTCCAAATCCGCCTCAAAGTCCGCGTCTAAGCGGGCCGCCCATTCTCTGCCGCGTTCAGGTTGTTCGTCCCAGACCGCGGTGATCTTCACGTTCCCATGGGTTTGCAACTTTCTGGCATAATCCTCTGCATGCACATGCCATTTACTTAACATCGCCACGTTTAACATCCTCGTTCCCTCCTTCATCTTCAGGATGAGTAGGGGTTAGAACCCTACATCATCCCGTTCTGCCGCTTTTTGCGCCACAAACTCTGCCATTTCCTCTACGCCCGCATCTCTAAATTTCTCTTGAACTTTATGCAGCATATTTAAGGCTTCTTCATCCGACGAGGCAAACAGTGCTTTCTTAAATTCATCATCAAAGTTCAAGCTGCTGGTCTTATTGACGTATTCCTCATATTTCGGCCATTCTCTCGCGAGGTAGCTGGCGCTGACCTTGTCGATGATTTTGATCGGCATTCTGGCCGAGAAGCTCTCCTCCAGCTTTTGCCACTGCGTTTTTTGATCCTCTGGCGTTGGCCAAGTGACGGAATCGGAGAAAGCGCCAATGAATCGTCCCGGAAGGAAATTCAGCCCTGCGTCTCTCTTCAGATCCGGATTCTCATCAAATTGCTTCTTCACATCCGGAATCCATTGCGGAATCCCGTTTTCCAGCGTGTAGTGCGTGCCTTCAATGCCGTAGTAGGCAAGCAAACGTCCTTCCTCACTGTTCACATAATCAATGTAACGCAACGCCGCATCAGGATCTTTGATGTTCGCGCTTAAGAACAGGACGGGGAAGCCGGAACGTCCGGGTTTCTCGACTTGCGTCCGAATTTCTCCGCGCTTATTCTTCATCGGTCCAAGCAGCTCGTATTGCATTTCCGGATTCGTCTTATACAGCGTCTTAGACAACTCCGCTAACATCGGTTGTGCACCGAATACAGCGAGCTTACCTGTCGTCAGCTTTTCGTTCGCCGTTGTGCTCGTATTACTGAAGGCTTCAAGGTCAAACAAACCTTCGTTTAACAACTTTCTCATGTAGAACAGCCGCTCTTCATGATCCTTGGATTGCGTCCAATGGATCAGCTTACCGCCTTCTTCACGGTAGTCCGAAATGTTGTAGTCTGACCAACCGGCAAGGAATTGGCCATAATCCCAGCCATTCCACATCGTACCTGCCGGAATGACCGGTTTGCCGGCAATATCCTTAAAGCCGCCGTCTCTGATTTTAACCAGCAAATCATACAGTTCTTCTTGCGTATCGATATCCTCGGCTTTGACATTTAACGCCTTCAGAATATCTCCCCGGGCATAAAGGCCATAGTTCCAGTTATGAATGCTCTCAGGGGTTCCGTCTGGAGTTTCTGTAGGAATGAGATAGGTTTTTCCTTCAAAATCCGGGCTATTCAGATCGAACTCGTTAAAATCCTTGGCGATCCCGGTTGTCACCAGTCTTTTTACATTCGGGTACTTATCCAGATAAGGTGTTAAGTCCAGAATCTGGCCTTCCATGGCCGCCTTCTTGATAACTTGTCCTTCTCCCCCGGTCGTCGACCAGAATGGGGCATTCACGATATCCGGAACTGTGCCGGAAGCGAAGATGGTGTTCAGTTTCTCTACTTCGCTGGTCGTGATCGATTCTAGTTTTAAAGTGACCCCGGTTTTTTCCCGGATTTTTTGAGCTACGGGATTATTCTCCTGATCTTGCGGGAAGGCGCCTCCGCCGCCATTCCAGGCGCTGAGGTACGTTAAGGTGACAGGCTTAAATTCTTCGGCACCCGTCTCATTCACGCTACCCGGTTCGTTCGAACCCGAGTTAACCGTGCTAGCCTCCTTATTCCCGCCTGACCCTGCGCATGCCGTCAGCAGTAAGGCGATCAGTGTGATGATAAAACCGCTCCTCAACCCGTTTTTGCTCATACGCTACTCCCCTTTCAATGAACATTTTTTATATAAAAGGCTTAGCCTTTTATACCAACTACTCCTTAAGCGAACCAACCAATACGCCTTTCACGAAATACTTCTGGAGAAATGGATACACACAAATGATCGGTGTGGTAATAATGATGACGAACGTCATCCGCAAGGCTTCCGGAGTCACTCCCCGCAGCTCCAGCTGGGATTCGGTCATGTTCTGAATCGCAGAACCGCTGTTCCCCGACGACGAGGTCATCGACTGGAAGGAAGCTTCACTGATCATTTTGTTCAGGAATGTCGCGGCAGGGTGTAATTTCTCATTTTGGATAAAAAACTGCCCGGTGAACCAGTCATTCCACACCCCTACCCCAACAAACAAGGCAATGGTCGCCAGCACCGGCATCGAGAGCGGCAGGATGATTCTGGCGAATACGGATAACTCGCTGGCACCATCGATCCGGGCCGACTCTGACAAAGCCTCAGGAATTCCGTCAAAGAAGGTTTTCATAATAATCGCGTTAAAGAAGCTGTAAAGGGAAGGCAGCACCAATACCCAAAACGTGTTGAGAATGTGGATTTGCCGGAACAGGATAAAGGTTGGGATCAAGCCCCCGCTGAACAGAGTGGTAAAGAAAAAGAAGAAGACGATATACTTTCGGCCCGGCAAGCCTTTCCGCGAAAGCGCATAAGCCAGCAAAGCCGTCAACAATACCGAGCCAACCGTAACGATAACGGTTCGGGTCACCGAAATATAAAACGAATTTAAGATCAATGGGTTGGTAAACGCTTTTGCATAGTTCTCTAACGTAAAGACTCTAGGAAAAAAATAGATTCCGCCCTTCATCGCGTCGTAGCCGTCATTAAACGAAAGGGCCAGGAAATAGATAAAGGGATACAGCGCCGTGGCGCAAAATATAAACAACACCGAATAGTTAAGCACCATATAGATTCGGTCCGCCGACGTCAGCCTTTTTGCCCCCATGCGCACAACCTCCTCATGCTTGCCGTTGGCTTATTACCATAGCGATACCTCGCTCACTTTTCTGGAGATATAATTGACAAGCACAATGAGCCCAAGTGAGATCGCTGATTTGAATAAACCGATGGCAGTGGAATAAGCTAATTGCCCTTGCTGGAGTCCTGTTTTAAGCACATAAGTGTCCAATATCTCCGACACGCTTAAAGTAGCCGGGGTTTGCATCAGCCAAATCTGGTCAAAGCCTGCGTTCAGAATGCCGCTGAGCGAGAAGATGAGCAGGATCGCGATCGTTGGCGTCAGGCTCGGAAGCGTAATTTTAAACAGCTTACTCCACCTTCCGGCCCCGTCGATTTCCGCAGCCTCATACAAATGCGGATCGATGTTCGTTAACGCAGCCAAATAAATGATCGATCCCCAACCGACCCCTTTCCAGATGTCGGATATGACGACCAGCGGATAGAACAATTCCGGCTTACCCATAAAGAAGATCGGTTCCAACCCCATTTGATACCGGATGTCATTAATCAGCCCAACGTTCGGGGACAGGATTTTTTGCAGCAAAGTCACGACAACAACCCACGAAACGAAGTGCGGCAAATAAGAAATCGTTTGGAACACTCTCTTGAGCCTCCGGTGCATCACCGCATTGAGCATCAAGGCCAGGATCAACGGCGCTGGAAATCCGAAAATCAGTTTGAGCGCGCTGATGGACAAGGTATTGCGGAGGACATCGTAAAAGCTGGAATCGTTTAAGAACTGTTCGAAATACTTAAAGCCAGCCCATGGGCTCCCCAATATGCCCAGATTGTATTTGAAATCTTTGAACGCTATTAAAATGCCGTACATCGGATAATAGGCATAAATGAGATACCAAATGATCGCCGGAAGTAAAAACAAGTAGATGTGCCGGAAATACCAAATTTTGCGTAATTTACTGGATCCCATGCTGTGTTCACCTCCTAAAGCTTCGTTGGATGGATTCTAGTGACTTGTACTCCTAAGCTGCTAACTTTGCGATAGACTCCCCCCTTAGTTGCAAGCGTTTTCTTTTCTATGTGTTAATAATATTCGATATAAATGAATATATTCAATATGCTATAAGAAAAATTCCAAGATATTTTTTGTAAAAGTCACCTCTAAGGCTTAATATGTGTAAATTTCTAGGAATAAATTGGTTTATATATCCATTTTTGTGTAACATTCAATATGACATAATCAATATATGTAATAAGTTTTAAATGTAGAAAAAAGCCTAAGCTTGTCAGCTTAGGCTGAAGTAATTCCAATATACAAATTGATGTAAACTAATGAAAAATATGAAACAGGTTTTCACCCGCTTTTTCTGCCCATGAACTTGTCAGTTCGCCGAAGGTATAACCAACAAATCCACCCACCACCGATCCATACCCCGGACCGGCCAAGGTGCCTACTGCACCGCCTACAATAGCCCATGCTCCTTTCCAGACGATGGCCGTTGTTTGCTTCCACTTCTCCTGTTGCTCCAATTCTGGATCTGTTATCGTTTGATAAGTGTCGTAGGCGGTATACAGTGTTGCAGCCATCGGAACACGG
>NZ_JALXVO010000034.1:0-48493 GCF_025151705.1 Paenibacillus sp. p3-SID1389
CAAATCCGTTTGGCCACTTCATAGTGATGATCGCCTCAATGCAGTCCGCCTCACTTTGAAAACGGCTGCTGACAGGTTGAAGCAGCTCCGAATTCATACCTAACTCCATGTCCGATTCCTCCAATTCAAATCCTCTAACTCAATAAATGCGCACGTATGTTCTCTTTTTTTTCATTATACCAAACATACGTTCTATTTACAAGAAAAAAATCCCAGAAAGTCATTCTTATCTTTATGGAAAAGGAAAGATCAGCTCCCCGGGGACCTCATTTCACTCCCGTCCATGGATCTC
The DNA here is from genome assembly GCF_025151705.1 of Paenibacillus sp. p3-SID1389. NCBI lineage: Bacteria > Bacillati > Bacillota > Bacilli > Caryophanales > Paenibacillaceae > Paenibacillus > Paenibacillus sp. p3-SID1389. Next base: position 293 of record NZ_JALXVO010000034.1, read on the forward strand.
TCAATTCTGAGCAAAAGGGATAATTGTGCAAAGTGGAGCAGCAAGAAGATCTCCTTCCCCGATCCCCCGTTCTGAGCAAAAGGGATAATGGCGAAAAGAGTGGCGCGCGAGAAGGGCCCAAGGGGCAGGGGAAGCCAAGGGACGCCAGGGGACGTAAAGGGACGCCGATCTTTTACAATTTGAGTGAGCTTGGGCTTAGGTCCAGCAGTGATCCTAGTCTGTGGCGGAAATGGGACAGGAGGGTATAATGGCAGGGAAACCTAGCGAGCTTCCTATGGATGTGGTGTTCACGAGCTCTAGCATGAGTTGTAAATTGGGCCTAACTTGAATCTCTTTGCGACTTTGTTCGTATATATAACATAATTCTAGTCTTACATTTTATATGAAATGGAATGATGTTGGGAGATTTGAGGAGGAGGAGGGAGTTTCTATGAAAAACGTATTTACGATTTTTACAGCTCCGGTGGAAACGTTTAGGCGGGTGCGGGAGAGTAAGACCGCTTGGCTCTTTGCGCTTGCGGTGATGATCCTTGTCTCCGTTGTCGTGATCTACATGCAGATGCCGGTGCTGGAGAAGGAATTTCAACGGCAGATCCAAAGTCAACAGTTGGATGCCGCGATGCAGGCGACGTTTATGGCGACAGCGAAGACGTCTGCTTACGTGATGGGCGTAGTGATGCCGATTATCACGATTTTCGTGACAGGCCTGCTGTTGTTGCTGCTGAATTTAGTCGTGCGCGGTGAAGGCAAATACATGCAGTTTGTTTCCATCGCTGCTTATTCCGCTCTGCCGGGGCTGTTAGGCAGCTTGATCACGGGAATTATGATCATGACGATGGACGTGCAGTCCGTCACGGATGTTTCGCTGAGCTTGGGGGCCTTTATCTCCGATAAGTCCAGCCCAATGTACCAGTTCTTATCCTTGATCAATCCATTTTCGATTTGGGGGCTCGTACTGTATATTATCGGCTCTTCGGTCATGATGAAACGGCCTTACAAAACGGTGGCAGGTTGGATTATTGTAGCATGGCTCGTGTTATCGCTGGGATCGCTGTTGCTGGTTTAAGTCCGGAATTATACATAACAGGATAGGTGATGGACTTGTTGAAGAAAAAATGGTTTTGGGGCGCCATCGTCGGTTTGGCGGTCATCGCGTTGGTCGTTGCCAACCTGATTGGGTTGAATCGGGCAACTGAAGTGAAGGTTACCGCCGTAGAGATGGGCAAAATCGTCGAGCAAATCTACACGAACGGCAAGCTGGAGCCGGGACAGACGACCTCGGTGTACGCTCCGGCAAGCGGATTGGTGGAAGCGGTAAAGGTGAAGTCAGGCGATACGGTCAAGAAAGGGCAGGTTCTCCTTACGCTGAGCATGGAGCAAGTGCGGGAGCAACTGGAGAAGGAACGGATTAATCTGCAATTGACCGAAGCGGAACGACTGGCGGCCAAAAAGCAGCATTTTGAAAGCTTCAAGCAAGCGCGTCTCGAAAACCCGGACCTCGAACCGGAGGAGTTGGACCTTACCACCTATGATTTGCGTATTCGTTCCAGTCAGCTGACGATCCAATCCCTGGAGAAGCAGCTCGCCAATCAGCAGGTGCTAGCCCCAGCCGACGGCGTTGTCACCTCACTTGCGGTAAACGCAGGTCAAATGCTGGCCGAAGGCAGCGAAATCGCAACGATTGCCGATGTGAGCCGGCTTAAAGTAAGTGCATACCTGAATGAGCTGGATGCAGGCAAGGCGGAGCAAGGGATGAAGGCCGTGGTTACCGGTGAGGCTTTTTCGGACAGTTATGAGGGCAGTATCTCGTATTTGGCTCCTACGGCGGGGGTGACCGATCCAACATCCAAGGATACGTCGGTGGAAATGGAAGTCAGCCTGAATCAAGTATCGCCGGAGCTTCGTCCGGGGTATAACGTCACGGTAGAGATGGAGATTCCCGATAAGGAGCGGCTTCTTGCGCCAATCGACGCGGTTCAGTACGACGGTGAGCAGGCATACGTCTTTAAGGTTCAGGACGGTGTTGCCGTTAAGGTGCCGGTTACAACGGGGAAGGAAGGCGAGGATCAAATTGAATTGGTCTCCGGGGCGGCCGCAGGCGATCTGGTCGTGGTGGAAGGCGGCGACAAGCTGCAGGATGGCGCTAAGGTGAAGGTGAAATGATTACACTCAAGGGCATCACCAAAATATACAAAAACGGTCCCCTTGAGGTACAGGCTTTGACCCCCATTGATCTGCACATCGAGAAAGGCGAGTTCGTGGCCATCATGGGCTCATCAGGTTCGGGCAAATCAACGCTGATGAACATTATCGGCTGCCTGGACGTCCCGACCTCCGGCAGCTATGAGCTGGACGGAGCTCCGGTAGAGTCGCTGAGCGAGGAGGAGTTGGCACGCGTACGGAACCGGAAAATCGGGTTCGTTTTCCAGAGCTTTAATCTGCTGGGCCGGCAAACCGTGCTGCAAAACGTCACGCTGCCGATGATGTACGCCGGCATCCCCCGGGAGAAGCGCAACGAGCGGGCACTTGAGCTGCTTCGCAGGGTTGGGCTGGCTGAACGGGTTAAGCACCGCCCAAACGAGCTTTCCGGCGGTCAGAAACAGCGGGTGGCGATCGCCCGGGCGCTGACGATGAACGCACCGATCTTGCTGGCCGATGAGCCTACCGGGAACCTAGATACGAAATCGTCCTATGAAATCATGGATTTGTTCAAAGAAATTCACGCCGAAGGGACGACGATCGTGCTCGTTACCCACGAACCGGACATCGCCGAGCATGCCGACCGGATCATCACGTTTGGGGACGGACGGATCCTAAGCGACAAGCGTAAAGGGAGTGTTGGCGGATGAGCATTTGGGAGAGCATCCTTGTTGCCCTGGACAATCTCCGAATGAACAAGCTGCGTTCCTTCCTGACGATGATCGGCATCGTTTTTGGCGTCGCTGCGGTGGTCACGGTTGTGTCTATTGGCCAGGCTGGACAAAGCTCGATTATGTCGGAGATTTCTAACTATGAGGATGGGTATTTTCTGATCTATCCGAACTATAACAACGGAGAACCCGAGGACAATACCTATTTCCGGCAGCGTGAATTGGCAGAGATTCGTAAGCTCCCGGGGGTCCGTTACGTTTCGTCGTCGTCTTCCTATGGGATGACCGGTAAGCTTAAGAAGGAAGAGCTGCAATTTAGTATCACTGGGACGACCTCGGATTCGCCTAAAATGCAGAAAATCGATGTGGTGGCGGGCAGGTTTTTTAACTCACAAGAGGAGCGGGCGCGTCAAAAAATCCTTGTAGTTGAGGCCAAATATGCCAATAAAGCGTTTGGTTCCCCGCAAGGGGCAATCGGCCGGAAAATCCAATTATCCGGAGGGATGTTCCGGATTGTTGGGGTGTACAAGGCGCAGGAGAGCCTCATGAGCAGCTTTGGCGGAGAGCGTTACTCCGCTTACACACCGATTACGGCTATGCTGGACGGGGAAGGGGCAAGCGATCGCTTAAGTATGCTCGAGATTCTGCCCACATCGCCGGAGAGAATGGATGAAACGGTGGAGACGGTCAAGTCCTGGCTTGCGGACCGGAAAAACGTAAGCAAGGATGCTTATGTCACGGAATCGGCAAGGGATGCGGAACAAATGATAAAAAGCACGTTCTCCATCCTGCAAACGATCATCGGTTCTATCGCCGGCATCTCCCTGCTTGTCGGGGGGATCGGGGTCATGAACATCATGCTGGTCTCCGTCACGGAACGGACCCGGGAAATCGGGATCCGCAAAGCGATTGGCGCGACGCCGGGGACGATCATGCTCCAGTTTATGATCGAAGCGGTCATCCTCTCGTTTATCGGGGGCACGATTGGCGCCCTGTTAGGGTTATTGGCGGCCTGGGTGTTCGCTTTGATCTCGGGGTGGCCGTTTGTCATCTCGATTTGGGCGATTTTGCTGGCCTTTGGATTTTCGGCTGCGGTGGGTATTTTCTTCGGCTTGTACCCAGCCAACAAAGCCTCCAAGCTGCACCCTATCGAATCGCTGCGTTACGAATAACAAAACAACCCGGTTCTCCGTTGGGTGGAGCCGGGTTGTTTCTTTTTGTTGCGGGTTACTATGATGTTGTGGGGCAACGGGGTTACGCCTTTGCTCCGGATGGCTGAACCGGGATATAAATGTCGATCTGTTTACCTTCCTTCGGCCAGCAGCGTTCATCATACCATTCAAAATCGGGCGCAGCCACTTGCTCGTAGCCGGACGTCGGGAACCAGCTCGTAAAGATTTCGTCCCATGTCTGCTGAATGGACGAGGAGAAATCGGCTTCACCTGCTGGCGGAGTGGTGAAGATCGCATAGGTTTGCGCTGGGACCCGATACTCGGTGAGTCCTTCCTGAACCTCGGTTGTTTCGTCGACTTCAAAGCCGATGATATAGCGGAACGTGCCGTCTTCATCGAGGGCGGTGCAGACGCCGAGTTCAACATTTGGATGGAGTTTGCCGGGGACGCGGGAGCCCCATTGTTCATGCATATATTTTTGCCAGAACGCTGGAATGTCCTTGTGATTTTGTCCATCCTCCGTGGTTGTTTGGATTGCGAAACCCAGGATGCGCTTAGCTGGAATCTGTTCAATACGGTATTGCATGACATACTCTCCCCAATCATAAGTAATTTGAGCAACGAAATCTCGAAGCGGATTGGCCCTGGGTACCAGGTATGGCGGGCGGCCGCGGCGGCGGCATTCCGTAGGCAGGATTCCGTACATTTTCCGGAAGGCCCGGGTAAAGGCCTCATGGGAACCAAAGCCGCAGCGCAGCGCGATGTCGACTATCTTCAGATCTGAATGTGCCAGGAGTTCGGCTGCTAGAGACAATCTGCGCTTTCGGATATAAGACGTCATCGTCTCGCCGACGAAAAACAGGAACGTGCGATGAAAATGGTATTCCGAGTAAAACATCGCCTTGGCCACCTCAGCCAACGTGAGCCCCTCGCCTAGCCGTTCTTCGATATAATCGATGCTTTTTTGAATGGTGTTGATTTGATTCATAACTGCCTCCAGACCGGTCTATGGTTCAAGTATAGCGGACCTAAAAATTGGCTTCTTGATCATTCTTGCGGTTGGGAAGATAAGCTAGCTTCAGTATAGCATAGGGGAAGGGGAGGAGCAGTGCCGCTTGTCTCCCGTTTGGCCGGTGATTTGTCAATCCCTGTGGCAAGACTCGCGCCTCCCCCCGTTCCCTGCTACAATGGGGGAAGCGAACGTTTATGGGCTTGACTCGGACGGAGCGCATGGAGAGAAGTTTTTGAAGGAAGAAGGGCTGCCTGTTGATTTTCGGAATCGGACATGACATCGTCGAAATCCAGCGCATGGAGCGCTTGTTAAACAAGTCGATCGGCGAACGGCTGCGCCGGCGGATCTTAACCGTGGCGGAGCTGGAGCTGCCTGGACAAGCTGCCCGACCGGCGGAGTTCTTGGCGGGGCGGTTTGCGGCGAAGGAAGCAGTCAGCAAGGCGTTTGGCTGTGGCATCGGTCAGGTGCTAAGCTTTACTGATATCGAGATTTTGCCCGATGCGCACGGGAAACCGTTTGTGACGCTGACGCCGGGAGCCTGGGAACGACTTGGTCTGTCTGGTGTCGGCCGACCGGAGGGCAGCGGGTATACCATACATCTTAGCATTACGCATGAGCGGCAACTGGCTTCGGCCTTTGCCGTGGTGGAACGCGTGGAATAGAAGGAGAGCAGGATGCGGGGAAACAGGGAAACACGGGTATTTTTCAGTACAGAACTGCTTAGTTGGTATGAGCGGTCGAAGCGGGACTTGCCTTGGCGCAGGCATCGCGATCCTTATTATATTTGGGTGTCGGAAATTATGCTGCAACAGACGCGTGTGGATACGGTGATTCCGTATTTTCAGCGGTTTATCGAGCGGTTTCCGACGATTCGGGATCTGGCAGAGGCGCCGGAGGAAGAGGTGCTGAAATGCTGGGAGGGCCTTGGCTATTATTCGCGGGCCCGCAATCTGCAGGCCGCGGCCAAGCAGGTGATGGAGCGGCACGGAGGGATCGTGCCGGATACCAAGGCGGAGGTATCCGCCTTGAAGGGGGTTGGCCCGTATACGACCGGGGCGATCTTGAGCATTGCTTTTAACCGCCCGGAACCGGCGGTGGACGGTAACGTCATGCGGGTGCTGTCGCGCTACTTCCTCATCGAGGAAGACGTCGCGAAGGCTGGGACACGCACCCTCATGGAGGAGCTGGCCGCGGAGCTGATCCCGGAAGGGCGGGCCTCCGATTTTAATCAGGCTTTGATGGAGCTGGGCGCGCTTGTCTGCACGCCTAAGTCGCCGCAATGCCTGATCTGTCCGGTGATGGCCCGCTGCGCCGGCCGGCTCGAAGGCGCGGAGGAGCGCCTGCCGGTCAAGAGCAAGGCGAAGCCGCCGCGGCCGGAGTACCGGCTCGCCGCCCTCGTCGAAGGCGGCGGGGCGCTGGCCGGCCGCGTGCTCGTGCGCCGGCGGCCGGACACGGGGCTGCTCGCACGGATGTGGGAGCTGCCCCACATCCCCGCCGACGCCGTGCCGGGCGAAGGCGCCGGCCTCCCCGACGGCCCGGCGATGGACCGGCTGGCGGCGGCACTGGCCGCCGCCGGGGTGCCCGCCCGGCCGGGCGGGGCGTTGCTGAACGCGGAGCACACGTTCAGCCATATCCATTGGAATCTCCGCGTGTTTCGTTTTGACGCGGAGATTCCAATGGAGGCGGCCGGCCGCGGCGTAGGGCCCGCGGCCGTGGCCGAGACCGCCGCGGCGTATGACGCGGCGGGCGGCGCCGACTCGGCGGCCCGGCCACAGGCCTCGGACGCCGGGGCCGCCGCCGATGACACCGCAGCCGAGTACCGGTGGATCACTCGGGAAGATATGGATAACCTGGCGTTCCCGAACGTGTTCCTGCGTATTCTGAATGGGTACTTTGGCGCTTAATGCGCCGAAGCCTCCAGGAAGCAGGGTGCCTAACAGCACGCGATACACGCAATAAGTTAATATTGTTCTGAATCAAAGGGATAGATCAATCCCCATAAGCAAAATAGCGGTACTTTTTACCGTTATACTGCCCAGTAGGCTAGTCCCCTCACATATGGCCACCCCCTAGCCGAGGAAGTCCATTACACTGGGCGGCTTGTTTGTAAAGTGTGCAGGATGGAACGTTCATGTGGAGCGCTAAAGGGACTGGACAGCACGGTGAAACAAGGGTAAGAGACTAACTAATTTTATAGAAGTGCGCGGTTTGAGGTAGGGGGAACTTGTTTGCACGATGGGTGCGTTAGGAGGATAGCTCCAAAAGTCAATAAGTCTACTTCTAGCCGACGTCTTCGTAGAAGGATAGCGGTAAAAAATTGGCCTTATTGCGAGCGCCAACGATTGTTGAGGCGCTAATCGGGTCTGATAAGGCCCTAAATTACCGCTATTTGCGGCGAAGCACGTCCCCGGGAGTAAATAGCGGTAAAAATTGGCCTTATTGCGAGCGCCAACGCTTGTTGAGGCGCTAATCTGGCCCGATAAGGCCCTAAATTACCGCTATTTGCGGCGAAGCACGTCCCCGGGAGTAAATAGCGGTAAAAATTGGCCTTATTGCGAACACCAACGCTTGTTGAGGCGCTAATCGGGCCTGATAAGGCCATAAATTACCGCTATTTGCGGCGAAGCACGTCCCCGGGAGTAAATAGCGGTAAAAATTGGCCTTATTGCGAGCACCAACGCTTGTTGAGGCGCTAATCGGGTCTGATAAGGCCCTAAATTACCGCTATTTGCGGCACAGCCCCATCCGTGAACAAAATAGCGGTACTTTTTACCGCTATCCGGCCGCCACACCACAACAAAAGGAAGGCGCATCTCACGCGCCTTCCTTTTTTCCATTACATCATACGGTTCTCCACGGATTTCATGTGGTTCTGGGTATCGGGCTCGCGATGCTCTTCGTCCGAGACTTTGCCGAGGTCGGGGGTGGCTCCGCCGCCGGTGACGCTGTGGGCGAAATTCGTGAATTGCTGCTTATGCGCATCCTCGGCGTGTTTGGCGGCGAGAAGCTCCTCCGGGTCATTCGTCAATTTACGCTTTTGCTCTGCCATAGATGTATCCTCCTTCGTGAGTAATGAACGCAGCGTTATTTCTTCGCAGCCTCATACCGGCGGTTCACTTCGTCCCAGTTGATAATGTTCCAGAACGCGGCGATGTAATCCGGCCGTTTGTTTTGGTACTTCAAATAATACGCGTGCTCCCAAACGTCCAGGCCAAGAATCGGCGTTAAGCCTTCGAAGAGCGGGCTGTCCTGGTTCGGCGTACTGGTGACCGCGAGCTTGCCGTCCTTGCCGACGACCAGCCACGCCCAACCGCTGCCAAACCGGGTGGTCGCCGCTTTGGTGAATTCCTCTTTGAATTTATCGAAGCCGCCGAGGTCGCTGTCGATAGCAGCAGCTACAGCGCCGGTGGGCGCACCGCCGCCGCCGGGGCCGATGACCTTCCAGAACAAGCTGTGGTTGGCATGTCCACCGCCGTTGTTGCGTACGGCCGTGCGGATGCTCTCCGGAACGGCATCCAGGTTGGAGATCAGCTCCTCCACGCTTTTGCTCTGCAGTTCCGGCGCGCTTTCCAGCGCAGCGTTCAAGTTGGTGACATACGTGTTATGGTGCCGATCATGGTGGATGATCATCGTTTGCTCATCGATATAAGGTTCCAGTGCGTTTGCCGGGTAAGGCAAAGCAGGCAATTCATGTGCCATGGTCGTTCTTACCTCCCGTTAATAATAAGATCCCGCTTCGTCATCCGAGTGTTAAGGAAGTCATCAGCTCCCCGCCGTTAACACCCGCATAACAATCCTATTATTGGTAGTACATAAAAATATATGCATAAATGTGAGTCATAACAGGGGCGTTTGTAAAAGTTCATAATTGTAACCGCTTAATTCAAAGCGCTTTCATAAGAAAATTGATGTATTTGGGAGATATCTATGGTTTAATGGACAAGGAAGCTGTTTTTTTCTCGTTTTTGTCTGGAATCAAATATTCGGTTGATGTAAATCAGGGGGTTATGTTTTACATCGGCCTATCTTGCGTGAAGAAAAGGGAGATCTTAGCATGCTTATTCGTTCCTTTCAGTTGAGTGATGTAAATCAAGTGATGGAGCTATTGCAGTTGGCCTTATCGGAGGATTGCTACGAAGACACCAAGTGCGCGTTTGCCAGACAACTTTCTTGGGATTCTGAGCTGATTATGGTTGCAGAAGTCGAGGAAGAGATCAAAGGGGTATTGATCGGGACGATCGATCAGAATACGGGATGCATTTACCGCATGGCCGTACACCCTGATTACCGCCGGCGCGGCGTCGGCCGCAACCTTGTGACCGCGATGGAACAACGGTTCCAGCAGCGGAATGTCCGTCGGATTATGGTCGCCGGAGATGAACACAATAAAGCGATCATGCCGCTCTACGAGGCGATGGGCTATGGGGCAGGCAAGTTTTTGGAAGCCTTCCAGAAGCTTGGTATCGCAGCCCGGACGCTGACGGGATCCAATTGATGAAACTTCCCAAGACAGAAATGGGAAATGTTGAAGCATATCTTCCATCCGTTGCAAATGGGTGAAGGATGTGCTTTTCTATTTATATAGATTGTTTAATTTTGATGAGGTGCAGGATGGAACCGGTCATGGATTCGGAGCAAAAGGCAGCGTCAGATCCCGAACGCTCTGCTAACGAGCTGCAAGCGGAAGCCACGCAACCGCGGTGGGCCGCAGAACTGTGGGAGATGCTGAAGACGATCGTTATCGCCTTTGTCATTATGCTGCTGTTAAACCTATTTGTTTTTAACTTATCAATGGTGAAGGGACAATCGATGCAGCCTACCCTGGAAGAGCAGGAGCGGCTGTTCGTGGATAGGCTGGTGTATCGGTTTCATCATCCGAAGCGCGGTGAGATCGTCGTGCTGAAGGATCCTAGTGTGGATGCCGACCGGAAGCCTTTTCTGGTGAAGCGAATCGTGGCGGTTCCCGGGGATACGGTTGAAGTGCGAGACGGCCAACTGTTCATTAACGGGCAGCCGTTGGACGAGCCATACACCGACTCGGTAATCGAGGACGGCGACATGCCGGAGCTGAAGCTGGAGGCCGGACATTATTTCGTGATGGGCGATAACCGCCACGCCGGACGAAGCAAAGACAGCCGTTATTTTGGCAGCGTGAAGGAGAAATGGATCGTTGGCCGCGCCGAATTCGTTTTTTGGCCGATTACGAAGATCCGTAGTTTATAAGCCGTTTGCTTGGGAGGATGAACAGTGAAGGAAGTGACGATTTATACGGACGGGGCTTGCTCCGGGAATCCCGGTCCAGGGGGATGGGGCGCGGTGCTGATGTTTAACGGGCATCGGAAGGACCTGTCCGGCGGCGAAAAAATGACCACCAACAACCGCATGGAAATCCAGGCGGTCATTTCGGCGCTTAGTCAATTAAAGGAGCCTTGTCAAGTTAAGGTATACAGCGACTCCGCTTACGTGGTCAACTGCTTTCAGCAGAACTGGATTCGCGGCTGGCTCAAGAACGGTTGGAAGAACAGCAAGAACCAGCCCGTCGAGAACCGCGATCTTTGGGAAGAGCTGTGGCGGCTCATGGGCATTCACAAGGTGGAGTACATCAAGGTCAAAGGACATAGCGACAACGAGCTGAACAATTATTGCGACCAGTTAGCACGGGAAGCGATTAAGCGTTTATCTTCGTAAAAAAATACAACAGACAACCATTATGGCAACATGAACAGGAAGGAGGGGGACACATGTCTATGGCGGAAACCGGCATGACGCGTTTACCGGAAGGAGACAATCGCTGGGCGCAGCTGAAGCGGGAGATTCAGGAAGCAGCTGCGGAGTTCGGGATCGACGATATCGGCTTTGCCAGCGCGGATCCGTTCTTGTCGCTGAAGGCGATTTTGCAGGACCGGCGCGATAAAGGCTATGAATCCGGCTTTGAGGAGCCGGATCTCGACAAGCGGGTGTACCCGGAATTGTCGCTTACGGAGCCGGCTTCATTGATATCCATCGCGGTAGCCTATCCGTCGAAGCTGGAGAATCCCCCGAAGTCAGCGCCCGGCGAGCGGCGGGGCATCTTGGCCCGCTCTGCTTGGGGGCGGGACTATCATCAGGTGCTTCGCGAAGCGATGGCGAAGCTGGAAGCCTTCATCCGCGAGCGCGTACCCGAAGCGCGGATCGAGAGTATGGTCGATACCGGGGCATTGGTAGACCGGGCGGTGGCGGACCGGGCAGGGATCGGCTTTAAGGGGAAAAACTGTGCGATCATCTCCCCCAAGTGGGGCTCGTGGATTTACCTCGGCGAGCTGATCACCAACGTGCCGTTTCCTCCGGATACGCCGGTGGAGGAGGATTGCGGTGAGTGCACCAAATGCATCGACGCGTGCCCGACGGGAGCGTTAGTTGGCCCCGGTGAGTTGAACGCGCAGCGGTGCATTTCTTTTTTGACGCAAACCAAAGGGTTTCTGGACGAAGAATTTATGGTGAAGATGGGCAACCGCCTCTATGGTTGCGATACCTGCCAGATTGTCTGCCCGAAAAACAAAGGCAAGTCCTGGAATCATCGGCCTGAGCTGGCTCCCGATCCCGAGACCGTTAAGCCTCTGCTGCTGCCATTGCTGGATTTAAGCAACCGTGAGTTCAAAGAACGTTTTGGCGACAGCGCCGCGGCCTGGCGGGGCAAAAAACCGGTCCAACGCAATGCGGTCATCGCGCTTGGCAACTTCAAAGATTCGGCTTCCGTGCCGAAATTAATAGATATACTGCTTCATGACCCGCGGCCAGAGCTAAGGGGAACTGCAGCTTGGGCGCTGAGCCGAATCGGAGGCAAGGAGGCCGAGGAAGCGATCGACCGGGCGCTAGACGCCGAGCAGGAGGAAGAGGTGCGGGTTCGGCTTCGGGCGGCCAAGCAGAAGCTGCAGGCTTCCATCGGAGACTGATATCCAGCAAGGGGGATAACACAAAATATGCGTTTCATCAGTATCGAGGATATCGAACCGGGGCAATATTTAGGTAAAACGGTGTATTCCGCCAACGGCACCGTGTTGTTGTCGGCAGGGGTTCAGCTTACGGTTTTTATGATTAACACGCTTAAGCGGATCGGTGTGACAATGTTATACATTAAAGATCCGGAATTCGATGATATCGAAATTGAAGATGTGCTCAGCGAGGCGACCAAGCAGGCGATGTTCCGGGAAATGTCCGAAACGTTGCAGGCCATTCGTTCCGGCAAGGATTGGAGCGCGCGCAAAATCAACGCGAGCGTGGATTCCCTGCTGACTGACGTGTTGAACAACAAAGAGGTATTGCTGCAGCTCACCGACATTCGGACAGCGGACAATGCCGCTTATCTTCATGCGGTGAACGTCAGCTTGATCTCTTCGATGATTGGACTGAATTTGGGGCTCGGGTATTCCCAACTCAAGGATTTGGCGATTGGCGCGCTGCTGCACGATATCGGCAAATCAGTGGAACTGCCGGAAGGAGCCAATCCAAAAGACCCTAAAAACCACCATACCTGGAGGGGTTACGAGCTGCTCCGCCATAAACGCGAATTTAATCTGTTGATCGCCCATACGGCATTGCAACACCATGAGCGTCTGGACGGCAAAGGAATCCCGCGGGGAATTGCCGGGGACGAGATCCATCTGTTTCCGCGTATCGTCGCCGTCGCGAATATGTACGACAATTTGATCAGCGGCGCAAGCAAGGACGGGCGGGTCTTGCTGCCGCATGAGGCTTGCGAGCATTTGATGGCTTGCTCGGAACAGGAGCTGGACCACGAGGTGCTGGTGGAGTTTATGCGCATTATCTCCGTGTACCCGAACGGAACCTCAGTTCGTCTTGGGACGAAGGAAACCGGCGTGGTGGTCAGACAACACCGGGGATTACCGGGCCGGCCTGTTATTCGGATCGTGCGGGGCACCGGCGATGAGCTGGACGTGAATGAGGTTGATCTCGCGACTGAGACAACGTTGTTTATCGAGGCGGTTTTGGCGTGAATCCTTGAATCGCGTGAGGCTGGATGCTATGATATTTGGAGTGTGCAAGCCTTACAAGCGAAAGGCAGCACGATTATTATTCAGGGGTGGCTGAAACATGGATATCGTTATTCCAATTATTACTTTAATCGTCGGTCTGGTTGGCGGTTTTGTGATCGGGGTCTTTTACCTCCGCAGACAGTTAACGAAGATGCAAAACGACCCGCAAATGCTGCAGAAGATGGCGAAGCAAATGGGGTATAACCTGAACAGCAAGCAGATGCAGCGTGCGCAGCAGTTGATGAAGAATCAAGGCGGCCCATTGCCGGGGGCGGGACGAACGACGAAGAAGAGAAAATAAAGTAACGTTTCGCCATACTCTATGAAAGGAGGGGCGCTGAAGATGTCCGGATTGAAAGATTACGTCAATACACGGGTAGGCGATCATCGGGAGCAAATCGAATATCATGTTCGGGAAATCCTGAAATTGATCGGGGAAGACGTGAAACGCGAAGGGCTGCTCGAAACACCGGCCCGGGTGACGCGGATGTATGAAGAGATTTTTGCCGGGTATGAAGTCGATCCTCGGGATGTGCTGGGAGTTACCTTCGAGGAAAACCATGAAGAGCTTGTCATTGTGAAGGACATCGTCTATTACAGTCAATGCGAGCATCATATGGCGCCTTTCTTCGGCAAAGCCCATATCGGATATATTCCAAGCGGTCGAATCGCCGGGCTCAGCAAGCTGGCCCGTTTGGTAGAAGCGGTAACCCGACGCCTGCAGGTGCAGGAGCGGATTACCTCGCAAATTGCCGACATCATGGAAGAGGTGCTGCAGCCGAAAGGCGTGATGGTTGTCGTAGAGGGCGAGCACCTATGCATGTGCTCTCGCGGCGTCAAGAAGCCAGGCAGCAAGACCGTGACCTCGGCCGTACGCGGAAGCTTCCGGAAGGATGCGGCTTCCCGGGCGGAGTTCCTTTCGCTCATCAAAGAATAGCCTTTATCAAAGACCTTTGGTTTCGAGTACAAGCCTCGTGAACCAAAGGTCTTTTTATAGTTCTTATTATTGGTACGGACACGTTGTACAGCAATTAAATAACACCATCATTATTCTGTTACTAGCTCTTATCCTCTTCAAAGTGAGCAAAAGAAAGTGAACCATAATAACAAAATGGCAGTCGTTTAAAACGGCTGCCATTTTAGTTTTTTCGCGGCTTCGTACCGTTTGGCGACGGCGGGCCAATAGACGACGTTCCACCAATCTTTGATGTAGTTGGCGCGAGCGTTTTGATGCTTCAGGTAATACGCATGCTCCCAAACGTCCAGCGGCAGCAGCGGAACGACGTCCCATTGCGACAGGTTCTGGTGCTTCTCCGCTGTGAGGATCTCCAGCCGGTGAGCGCGCGGGCTCCACACCAGGATGGCCCAGCCGCCGCCTTCGACTTTGGCAGCTGCTTCAGAGAACTGTTTATGGAACGCGTCGTAGCTGCCGAAATCGCGTTTGATCTGCTCCAGCAGCTCGCCTTGCGGTTTGCCGCCGCCCTTCGGATTCATAATGTCCCAGAAAATCGTATGCAGGTAATGTCCCGCACCGTTAAAGGCCAGCTCCCGCTCCCAATGCTTTACCAAATCAAAATTGCCGGATTTCCGCGCCTCCTGCAGCTTGAGTTCCGCTTTGTTCAAATCGTCAACATACGTCTTGTGATGCTTGTCGTGATGAATGCGCATCGTCTGTTCATCGATATAGGGTTCAAGCGCGTTGTATGGATAAGGCAGCGGAGGGAGCGTATGTCCGCCGATCGGGACGGAGTGTTCCGGTACGCGCGCCGTAATCGCTTCCGCGTTGTTGTCAGCGGCTGGTTCTTGGCGGAGGCTGAGCTCATCCTGTTCCTGCACATGCACCTGCACGACTTCTGCTGCAAGGGTGGCCTCGGACACGTCCGCCGCTCCTGGCACGTCTTGCTCCTCGGGCGTGTTTGCTGCTTCGGAGGCGTCCGCTCTGTTTTGCTCGGCGGAGGTGGTTGCGTCCGTTTCGGCCGTCAAGTCCAGTTGCTCGGACGTGGTGAAGGCTGTTAACTCCTGCGGATCTTCTTCGTTGGCCGAGTCGAAAGACGCTTGTTCGCGGTATATTGGCTGCCCAGCAGCCGCGTGGTAAGGATCGGGATACGGCGGCGCTCCGGCCATGCTGCCGGCGATTTCTCCCGGCCGATTCAGCCGCTCAAGCACCTCAAGGAAATACGCCGATTCCCGGATGATGTGCAGCAGCACCACGGGAGCCAGCGGCACCGACTTCACGGCCGCGCTATGCTTCAGCATGTACTCCAGATGGCGGATAAATTCCTGCGACTGCTGACACGAGGCTCGCAGAAGCCGTTCCGTCTGGCGGATGATCTCTGGACTCGAGGCGGCGTGAGGTGTGGCCAAGGCGTATTGCAGCAGCTTGTCAGCTGCGGCCTCCGTCCCTTCAAAGATCGGCTTCCATTCCTCCAGCAGCCGAACGTAATCGGCCTCCAGGCGGGGAACAATCGCCTGAATGACTTCCGTGTGCTCCGCTTCTTGTTGCTTCCAGAAACGGATTTCCTCCAATATGCGCACAGGCAAAAAAGGCCCGTATACAAACAACATTCGGCCTACCTCCTCAGGGATAAGAAGTACATTACTACCAGCTTATTGGTGAGGAGGGTTGGCTTATGCTATTCGGATGCGGACCCGGTTTGAATATTCGTTTGTTGGGAGGCGAGCTTGATCTGGCCCAGGAACAACGACACTTTACGCAGATATTCCTTCGGATGCTCGCGGAAAATCAATTCATGATGCGCGCCGTCTACGATCCATACGCTAGAAATAGGATTCGTTTGGTTGGCCGCCAGTTTCTCAGCGATGGGGTAAGGCGCTTTCTCATCCTCGGTGCCGTGGATGAACAGGATCGGGAAGGGATAATCTTCCGATTTGACCTGGGTATACGGAATTTGCCGCAGGCTGGTACCGTTTAACACCGGAAGCAGCATACCGATAATCTCCAGCGACGGATGGCGCGGCAGGTCGATGTGCTGGCGGATGTTGTGGTACATCGTATCCGGCTCCAGCAGGAACGTGCTGTCGAGAATCATGCCGTCGATGTCCGGGCTTTTTAAACCGGCTTGCAGTGCAGTGCCGGCCCCCATGGAGAAGCCCCAGACGATGATCTCTTGGCTGCCCAGTTGTTTGGCAACCTGGATCGCTCCGAGCAGCTGCTGGGCTTCTTTTTTGCCGCCGGTGGCGACCTCCTTGCTGTTCTCCGCAGCAAAGCCGTAATCAAACATCAGGACATTAAAATTCAGACGATGGGCAAAATTGGCCAGATCATACATCGGAATCCAGTACTCCTCGCGGTTGGCCCCATACCCATGGCTAAATACGATCGTTTTGACGGAATCTTCCGCCGGAATATACCATCCTTGCATCATTCGGCTCCCGTCAGCCGCGGGGAAGGTGATGTTCTGGTAATCCAAATTAATAGACAGCTTCGGATTGGAATAAAGCGGCGCCACCTTGGGGTTGGAGAGCACCCAGGCGATATAGCCGTGCAGCGAGATAAAGCAGAAGATCAGGAAGAACAGCACGGATAATAAGAGGGCAATGATAATGTTTTTGATGCTGATGTGCCGGGCTGTTGCCGCGGGAACATCGCCGGAAACGTACGCCGAAGGAGGCAAGGGAAGATCATTTCGACCGGTGTGGCTCATACGCTTCCCTCCCATTACTAGATTATATGATTGAAATTTGGACTGTTTACAATTGAAGAAAACGCTTTTAATGGAGGGGGATCGAAGAAAATGTCGAAATAACACGATTCCCCTGAATTTAATCGTAAGTCGATCCCTGTTGAATGTCAATGGAAGGTGTTTCATTGACGGAATTTCGCTTCTTTCATATAATTTATGTAACCGAGTTTCATATAGTGAAACCTAAGGAGGATGCCGGATGGAAGACCGGAAGCTGACGGTGCGCGCGGTTGAGCGGGCTTTGGATATATTGGGATGTTTCACAAAAGCAAGCGATCTGGGGCTGACGGAGATCGCCGCCGAAATCGGCCTGCATAAAAGCACGGTCCATCGCTTGTTGACCACGCTGGAGGAGCGGGGCTTTGTGATCCGTGATCCTGCTACGGAGAAGTACCGTCTCGGCCTGAAGATCTGGGAGCTGTCGACCCATATGTCCCACAGCGACGATCCCGCTGTGCTGCTGCTGCCGCAGATGGAGCGGCTGCGCGACCGGCTCGGCGAGACGGTCAGCCTTTATTTACGTGACGGCATTGAGCGGATACGGATTCAGGCGGTGCAGAGCAACCAGGCCATCCGCCGGGTCGCGCCGGTCGGGGCGCGGCTGCCGCTGTACGTGGGCGCGTCCAGCAAGGTGCTCGTCGCCTACTCGGGCGAAGAGGTGCTCCAGGCGGTGCTGGACAGCCCGGACTGGCCGCCGACGATCGATAAGGCGGCCTATGTGGCGCAGCTGGAGGATATCCGCAAGGCGGGATATGCCACCAGCTACGAGGAGCGGGAGCCGGGGGCGTCCGCCGTCTCCGCGCCGATATTTGACCGGACAGGGAAGCTTGCAGCCGCCCTGTCCGTGTCGGGGCCGGTCAGCCGCTTGACGCTGCAGCGGCTGGAGGAATACGGGCCGATCCTGGTGGAGGCGGCCCGGGAGATGGGCATGCTGATGTAGGCGCGCCTGGCGGCAGCCGCGATCATCATGCCTTGCATGGCCAAAACGCCTGCGCGAGGGGGGAACCCTGCGCAGGCGTTTTTTACGTTGTTATTGGAATCACGATAACTCCGAAATGGCTTCAATAGGGCTTGAAAAAAATGTGCTTTATTTTATTAAAAATGCAACATTGCTCCTTTTTTTAATTCTTTATGCAACGCCAGTGCCACAACAGGCGAAGCTTCCAGCAATAAGGCCACTTTTTACCGCTATATACTCACGGAGATTAAGCTTTGCTGCGAATAGCGGTAATATATGGCCTTATTGGGCTCGAAAAACGCCCCGGCAGGCGTAGCAGCCCGCGATAAGGCCACTTTTTACCGCTATAAGAGCACAAGGACGAAGCTTCTCCGCAAATAGCGGTAATCTTTGGCCTTATTGGGCTCGAAAAACGCCACAACAGGCGAAGCAGCCAGCAATAAGGCCACTTTTTACCGCTATAAGAGCACAAGGACGAAGCTTCGCCGCAAATAGCGGTAATCTTTGGCCTTATTGGGCTCGATGAACGCCCCGGCAGGCGTAGCAGCCCGCGATAAGGCCACTTTTTACCGCTATATACTCACGGGGATGAAGCTTCGCCGCAAATAGCGGTAATCTTTGGCCTTATTGGGCTCGATGAACGCCCCGGCAGGCGTAGCAGCCCGCGATAAGGCCACTTTTTACCGCTATATATTCACGGAGATAAGCTTCGCTGCGAATAGCGGTAATATATGGCCTTATTAGGCCCAATATACGCCATAATAAGTGCAACGCGGCTTACTTGATCCCCTGAACCCAAGCTGCAATATCGTCGATGATCTCCTTGGAGACGTTGGACGGTTGGGCGTACTCGGCGCCGATCGAGAGGCCATCCACTTTGGCCAGCAGGTGGTTGACCTGCGGATACGATTTAAACGCGACGTCTTTGCGGTTTTGCAGCGCGGTTTTCCAGCCTTCAAATTGCTTCATCGTCACTTGCCAATCGTTCTCGCCTTGCAGGATCAGCATCGGAACGGATTGCTGCTTGGCGAGCTCGGCCGGCACGTAGTTTTTCTGCTCAAACCACCAGTACGCCGGTTGGGTCGGGAATTGCTCCGGCATATGGTCAACCGTATACTGCGGGTCGTTGACCATCGCGGCGATCGACGTATACACCGCAGCTTGCTGCTCGTAAGGCGCCGGGTCCAGGCCGAGCTCCTTCACACGGCTGACGAGCTCCGCTTGCTGCTCAACCAACACATCGGCGAATTTACCGCTTGGTCCGGATAGCAAGATTGTCCCGGCGATGTCGCCGCTGGTATCGCCTGCGATGATCAACGGCATCGCATAACCGCCTTGGCTATGGCCGGCGACAAAGATGCGGGAGGCATCGATCTCCGGTGTCTGTTTCAATAACGCGACCGCCTTCAGGGCATCGTCGACCGTCTCTTTTTTCAGCGTAAACTTCGAATCGGCGGCCACTTTAAAGGTATGCTCGTACGTGACTTTGTCGTACCGCAGAACGGCGATGCCTTGCGCAGCCAGGCCCACCGCCAGGTCACGGAACGGCTTGGCGCTGCCGATCGCCTCGTTCCGATCGTTGGTTCCGGAGCCGTGCACCAGCACAACGGCAGGGAACGGGCCGTTGCCCACAGGCAGCGTTAAGGTGCCCGGCAAGGCCATGGCGCCTTCCCCAACGGTGACTTCCCGCTCAGTATAAGCGGCGGCATCTTCGTAGGCAGGCTTTTGGTAGGCCGAGCTGGCAGCGGCAGCGATATACATATCGTCGATCTCACCGGCGGCATTCAGCCGCAGCGTTAAGTTCACAGGAACTGCGGCCGTTTGAAAGGCGTACGTTACGTTGCGGTGGACGGTATTGGACGTTTCACTCTTGGATGGAGTGCCAACCACTTTGCCGAACACCGCTTCATAATTGGCCCATAGCTGGTTCAGCAGGGAAGCCGGAAGGTAAGAAGATGCAGAGGCGCTGACGTATTTCGCCGCTTCGGCGCCGTTACCGGCAAGCAGCGCTTTCAGGAACAAGTCGGCGGAGTCCGCAGCTTCCGCATCCGTCTGCGCCGATTCATTTTCCCCAAACACCTCAACCAGCCATTTGGCATCGACCAGCGCCCGGCCGTTCGTTATACGTACAGGCTCCCCTAAAATAGTACGTTTCCCGTCCACCAACGCTTCCGACGAATCGAGGGTCAGCTCCAGCTTATGGCCGTTCTTGGTGATGAGGATGCTGCGGCTTTCCGACAGCCAATCGACTTGCGCGCCAAAGTCTTCGGCCGCTTTCCGTACAGGGATGAGCGCAGTGGCGCTTTGCTGAGATGCCAGAGCGGATGCTGGCGGAAGTGCCAGACTAAGGGTGAGTGCAACAGCGGCGGCATGCTTGAATAGTTGGGATCGTTGGGTCATTTCATTTTCCTCCTTAAATATCAAATGAGCTTCATCTATTTAGTAAGCCAGGCAGACCAGGCGATGACGACCAGAATGCCCAGCAGGGTGAGCCATGATATCGGATTTGCGAAGTTCATCGTCCAGCCGATCCCGGTTCTTTTCTCCACAAAAAGAGTTGGGTCCTGCGGATTAAAGTAAATCGCTCCCAGCTTCCAGTAACGGTCATCGTAAACCGGCGCGGCGCTTGCATTGCCGGGGACACGCCCGCGTCCGATTCGGCTGCCGCCTTGGCCTGTCGTAAAGGTCAGCACCATGGCAAATAAGACAATAAATACAGGGACGGCCAGGCTAACCATCGTGATCACGCTGATATCCATGGGACGAATCATGTTAACTTGAATGAACGAAAACATCAGGATCAACGCCAAGGATGAGGCTACTGTGAAGACGGACCATCTCCGGCGGAACGCGGCGTTTTGACGGAGCGAGCGCTCTGGATCGGAGGTCCGGAGCTGTTGTTTGCTGTGATGGATCGACCAATTCACAAACCAGAACAGCAACGTTAAGATGATCTGCATCACGTTAGGAAACAACACGATGCGATAAGATTTAGCGGCACTGCTGACCACTTGACCCGAAAAATCGAACTTCATTGCGACCGTATCAGGGATAGACGCGTATTGGCTTAGGGTCAGGGCTGCACTTACGACAATGATGACGGCGTGGATCAGAAACCACTTGCCGGATAATGCCAGCCTTTGCCGGCGAAACCCGGTGTCCACCGCAATCAAGGCCGGAGAGTCCGGAGCGGCGGGCAGGGACGGGCGGAGTTTTTTCATCCGGAAGTAAAACGCTAGATGGAGTCCCGTGGAGATCACGAGGACCACTCCGAGATAAATGGCAAACAGGATACCCTGCTCATTGCCATTCTTGTTCCACAGGCTCACGAAGCAGGCAATCAGCAGGAGTGAATAGATGGTTCCGCTGATGGAGGCATACAGCCTGCGCAGCCGCCGCACCGGTTCGCTCCAGTATTGCTCCTCGCTAACGGATACGCCGAAGCTTACCGTCTCCCGAGTTAAATAAGGCATCAAGGCTAAGGACGCCAGCAAGGGCAAAAACATCAACAATAAGAGAAATGTAGATAGTAGCTGCATTTCGGTTTACTCCTTTCGAGAAATCTCTTGGTGGATTTGCTCTACAATCCGAAGCAGTTCTTCCTTCTCCATCCCGCGGCAGATGGCTTCGGCCACGATCGGACGCAGCTCGCGCCGCTGTTTCTCGCGAAATTCCGGCGTAATCGGCGGCATGGCCACCGGATCGACGACAACGCCTTTTTGGCGGTGGACTTGGATGTAACCTTCCTGCTTCAGAATCGTATAGGCTTTGTTCACCGTATGCAGGTTAACGCCGATATCGGAAGCCAAGCTGCGTACGGAGGGCAAGGGTTCGCCCAGTTGAAGCCGTCCGCTGGCAATCCCTTCGATAATTTGATTAACCAGTTGTGTATAAATCGGGACCTCCGATTGTAAATCCAACTGAATGATCACGGACAGGCATCTCCTTTTTGTTCTAACTGTTATACATTAACTATAACAGATAGTTTGTGTGGTGTAAAGTGCTGCAGGAGCGATTGATTGACGGGTACCTGAAATCATGATTAGATGATCCTGACCATGAATGGGGGAGTTATAGGTGTCGGATCAGACGGAGGGGCGTTTGACCGGATACTTCAGCTGGTATTCAGCGGGTGGGGTGGAGGCGAACATCAATGCCATGGTGCATCCGCAGCAGCGCCGCCAAGGTATTTTCCGAACTTTGCTGGAGGCGGCGGCAACGGACATGCGCGAGCAGGGGATTCAAGCCTGCCGATTTAAAGTTCCGGCGGATTCGGATGCCGGTCAACATACCATGGAGCATCTTGGCGCCCAGTTTGACAAATCGCAGTACGCAATGGAGTTTCTCGCTTTACCGAGCGATGAGATCAGGAACCCGAACCTCGCGCTTCGCCCGGAAACGCTGAAGGATTTCGGATTTATGGTGCGCTGCTCCACACAAGCGTTTGGCGATTCGGAGGAGTGGACGCTGCGTTATTTCGGTAATACCCGGGAGATTACTACACATGTAAGCTAAAAGCATGGCCATAAGATGAAAAAAACGAGTTCCCTTCACACACCGTGAAGAGAACTCGTTTTTGATTTGAAGCGTTGATTTACGCGTTTGCTGCGATCATTTGACGCAATACGGTTTGCAGGATGCCGCCGTTGTGATAGTAATCCACATCGACCATGCTGTCGAGGCGGGCAATCACCGTGAACTGGAACGTGCTTCCATCCTGGCGGGTTGCCGTTACGGTTAATTCTTGACCCGGCTTCACGTCGTTGCTCAGGCCTTCGATATCAAACGTTTCGGTGCCGTCGATGCCTAGCGTTTTCCAGCTTAAGCCTTCCTTAAATTGCAGCGGCAGTACACCCATGCCGACCAGGTTACTGCGGTGGATCCGTTCGAAGCTCTCCGCGATAACCGCTTTGACACCCAGCAGGTACGTGCCTTTCGCTGCCCAGTCACGGGAGCTTCCGGTACCGTATTCTTTGCCGGCAATGACAACGAGGTTTTGGCCTTCGGCTTGATATTTCATCGAAGCGTCGTAGATCGACATCACTTCGTCCGTCGGCAGGTATTTCGTTACGCCGCCTTCCGTACCTGGCGCCACTTGGTTGCGGATGCGGATGTTGGCGAACGTGCCGCGCATCATGACCTCGTGGTTACCGCGGCGGGACCCGTAGGAGTTGAAGTCTTTGCGTTCAACTCCATGCTCTGTCAAATATTTGCCCGCCGGACTGCTTGGCGAAATGTTGCCCGCCGGAGAGATATGGTCGGTCGTTACCGAATCGCCGAGCAAGGCCAGCACACGTGCACCGCGGATGTCTGCAATGTCGGACAAGCCTTCGCCAATCTTCTCAAAGAACGGCGGATTTTGGATATAGGTCGATTTCTCATCCCACTCGTACAGCTCGCCTTGCGGAACCGGGATGGAATTCCAGCGTTCGTTTTGCGTGAAGACATTCTCGTATTTGCTGCGGAACATCTCCGGACTCATCGATTGGCCGATCACTTCCTTAATTTCTTGGGAAGAAGGCCAGATGTCCTTCAGGTAAACCGGCTTGTTGTCGCGGTCGTAGCCGATCGGATCGTTTTGCAGGTCGATATTCACCGTACCCGCGAGCGCGTAAGCAACGACCAGCGGCGGAGAAGCCAGAAAGTTCGCTTTCACCTGTGCATGGACGCGGCCTTCAAAGTTCCGGTTCCCCGAAAGTACCGCCGCAACCGTCAGATCGTTATCGGCGATCGCTGCGCTGACTTCGTCCGGCAATGGACCGGAGTTCCCGATACAGGTTGCGCACCCGTAACCGGCAACGTGGAAGCCAAGTGCTTCGAGCGGCTCGATTAAGCCGGCTTTTTGCAGATACTCCGTTACCACGAGGGAGCCTGGGGTCAAGCTGCTCTTCACGTAACCCGGCTTGGTCAGACCGCGTTCAACGGCTTTCTTCGCCAGCAGGCCAGCGCCGACCATAACGCTTGGGTTGGAGGTGTTGGTACAGCTCGTAATCGCCGCGATAACGACGGCGCCAGTTTTCAGTTCGCTGGTTGAACCGTCCGGATGCTTCACCGGTACGGACTGCTCGATCTTCTCTTCGGTCAGGCCGTAACCGCCTTTCTCAACCGGCGTGCGGATGATGGAGTTGAAGCTCTCTTTCATCGCAGTAAGCTCGATGCGGTCCTGCGGACGCTTTGGTCCGGCCAAGCTTGGTACGACGGAGCCAAGATCCAGCTCGATCAGATCGGTAAATACCGGATCCGGCGTATCGTCCGTGCGGAACATGCCTTGCGCTTTGTAATAGGCTTCAACCAGCGCGATTTGCTCTTCGGAGCGGCCGGTGCTGCGCAGATAAGCGAGCGTTTCCTTATCTACCGGGAAGTAACCGATCGTTGCACCGTATTCCGGGGCCATGTTTGCCACGGTCGCGCGATCGGCAAGGCTGATGTTGGTCAGGCCTGGGCCATAGAATTCCACGAATTTGCCGACAACGCCTTTCTTCCGCAGCATTTGCGTAACGGTCAGCGCCAAGTCGGTGGCCGTAGCGCCCTCAGCCAGGCTGCCGGTGAGCTTAAACCCGATAACTTCCGGAGCGACAAAATAGAGCGGCTGCCCCAGCATGCCCGCTTCGGCCTCGATCCCGCCAACGCCCCAGCCAACGACGCCAAGACCGTTGATCATCGTCGTATGGGAGTCGGTGCCTACGAGCGAATCTGGGTAAACGAACGTTTCGCCGTTTACGGTCTTCGTAGCGGCCACAGATGCCAGATACTCCAGGTTGACCTGGTGAACAATCCCGGTAGCCGGAGGTACGGCGCGGAAGTTGTTGAAGGCGGTTTGCGCCCAGCGCAGGAAGCGATAACGTTCTTCGTTGCGCTCAAACTCAACCTTCATGTTGTACTCAAGCGCATCTGGGGAACCAAACGCGTCGACCATGACGGAGTGGTCGATGACGAGGTCAACCGGCACGAGCGGGTTGATTTGTTTCGGATCCCCGCCGGCTTTCTTCACGGTGTCGCGCATCGCGGCGAGGTCGACGACGACCGGTACACCGGTGAAATCCTGCAATACGATACGAGCGGGGATAAAAGGAATCTCTTTATTCTCATCGCGGCCCTCGCTCCAACCGGCGATTTGCTTCACATGTTCTTGGGTGATCGCTCTTCCGTCATATTGGCGGACAGCGGCTTCAAGCAATACTTTAATGGAGAACGGAAGTCTGGAAATCTTCCCCAGACCTTGCTGCTCAAGAGCTTGCAGGTCATAGTAGCGGTAGCTCTTGCCGCCGACCTCCAGCGTACGGGCAGCGGAGAAAAAATCGTTCGCTGACATGAATGAACCTCCTTGATTGTAGTTTCACTAGATGAAACATTATTTCAAAAATTCCTGATTTAAGTATACCTTTCCTACCGTGGGGAGTAAAGTACTTTTTGTACCTGATTTAGGCTCGTTTGGGCTGTATCGGTGCGGTTGAATGGGCTTTCAAGCCTAGGATGACCAGGTGCAAAACATACTCCCTCCCAGGCGTTCATATAATGGCTAATAGTGAAAAGGAGGCGTGGACGTATGGCGGAGGAATGGAAGAAGACGTTATCGGTTTATGTAAACGAACAGAACCAGGACGAAGTGGACTATCGCACGCCTAGCGGGGGCACGGTCGTAACCGATGTGGATTATCTAATGCGGCGGGGTGAGCGGAAGCGCAGACTGGAGAGCTGGTATCGCCTTCGGGGAGCCTCGCCGCTGCGCTGCGAGACCCGGGCCAAGCTGGTGCGTGAGATCGAGAAGCGCGAGGGCGAGATCGAGGTCGATCTGCAGCTGTCCCGCAAAATATACTATGAAAAAGGCGGAGCCCGCCATCAGGAGGAGCGAATCGAAAAGCAGCGCCTAACCTTGGCGCGCGACGGTTCCGGCTGGATCGTCAGCAAGGTGGAACAGCCGGTGCCTGAGCGGCATCCGGTGATGGTGCTCCCTGATCATAATGAAGAGGAAGCGGCGGGGAGCAAGGGAGCTGTGCCGCGGCCGTTTTTGAACCACGAAGTTCTCGGGATAGGCGGCGCACGCAGCATCGCTTACCGTCGCGAGGAAGCCGTGATATACGCTGATCGGTGGTGGGACAGCTTTAATCCGGAATTCGCCGCCTTTGAGGTGGATTGCACGAACTATATCTCCCAGTGCCTCTTTGCAGGCGGAGCCCCAATAAACTATACTGGAAAAAGAGAATCGGGCTGGTGGTACAAAGGTTATGTCGGCGGACGGGAGCTGTGGAGCTACAGCTGGTCAGTGGCCAATGCGTTAGCGCGCTATCTCGGCCAGAGCCGAACCGGACTTCGCGCCGAACTGCTCGAGCGTCCGGAGCAACTCCAGCTTGGCGATGTGATCGCCTACGACTGGGACGGCAACGGCACGTTTCAACACAATACGATCGTGACCGCGTTCGACGCTGGCGGCATGCCGCTGGTTAACGCCCATACGACGCCAAGCAAGCACCGTTATTGGGATTACCGGGATTCCTACGCCTGGACCGAAAAGACGGTGTATCGTTTTTATCATATCGCGGACCGCTTCTAGAGTTGAGTTCAATGAAGGTTCATTGAACTACATATTTAAGGAAAGAGGTTGCTCATGGGACAGGACAGAATTACCGTAGGCCTCATCTACGGGGGTAAATCAGGAGAGCATGAGGTTTCGCTGCAGACGGCCTTCGCCGTATCTAAGGCGTTTAATTTTGACAAGTACGAGTTACTTCCTTTTTATATCGATAAGCAGGGCAAATGGAAGGTGGGCGAGAAGCTGCACGCGCCGTTTGCCGCACTGGAGGAGCTGAAGCTTGAGGAGAGCAAGGGCGATACGGCTGCTGCGATGGGGCTGTTGTTCAGCAAGCTGTCGACGGGCCAATCGGAAATTGACGTAGTGTTCCCGCTGCTGCACGGCACCAACGGCGAAGACGGCACGATTCAAGGGCTGTTCGAAATGGCAGATTTGCCATACGTCGGAGCAGGCGTACTGGCTTCCGCGGCCGGGATGGATAAGGTCATCATGAAGAAGCTGTTCGCCGAGGCCGGACTCGAGCAATGTGCGTACTGCTATTTCACCGCATCCGAGTGGGAGCGCTCAAGCCACACGCTGATCCAGAGCATCGAGGAGAAGCTTGGCTATCCGTGCTTTGTCAAACCGGCGAACCTTGGCTCCAGCGTAGGGATATCCAAAGCGCGAAACCGTGAGGAGCTGCTGTCCTCCGTGGCGCTGGCCTTCCGTTATGATTTGAAAGTGATCGTTGAGGAATTTGTGGACGCCCGCGAAGTGGAGGTCGGGGTGCTCGGCAACGATGAGCCGCTGGCCTCAGTACCAGGAGAAATCGTCTCCTCAGGCGAATACTACGATTATCAAGCCAAATATTTGGATGGAAAATCGCAGATGCTGATTCCTGCGCCGATCGATACCGAATTGGCTGAGCGCATCCGGGAACTGGCGGTTAAGGCGTTTAAAGCGATTGCCGGCAGCGGGCTGTGCCGGGCTGATTTTTTTGTGCGGAAGTCGGATCATAAAATTTGGATTAACGAAGTGAACACGATGCCAGGCTTCACGCCGTTTAGCATGTATCCGCTCTTGTGGCGCGAAACCGGAGTGGCTTATGAGGTGCTGCTGGATCGCTTGATTGAATTGGCGCTGGAGCGCTATGAAGCCCGGCAGGCGTTGGAATTCGAAAGCGGCATTTAGTCAGCGGCGGCGATTGCCGCCCGGACGGCCGGCTGAATGAAAGGAAGGGGTAACGGTGGGGTTTCAAACGGAATTCAACTCAGTGTGTAAGTTCAAGAAAGAGCAGGAGCTTTACGAACTGTTGGAATACGGCAAGGGCAAAATGCTCAAAGAAGGGCTGCGCGTGTTCCCGACAGGACAGAAGGTCATCGCATATTCACCGGATAACAAGGCGGTGGCGATCGTGAAGATCACCGCTTGTGTTGCCGAGATCAACTTCAATGGAGAGGAAGTTACTTCGGTTGAGCTGGAACTGATCCGTCCGCTGACGGAGGAGGAGTCTGCCGTGCAGACCGCTCTGGCGCACGAAATGTTCTTCGGAGATCCAGACGTTTAACGACCTCGAGACCCTGGAGCAGCGATCCGCGCGGACACGCCGATCACGTTATCGTCCTTCCTTTGCTTGAGTTTCTGCGCAGTATCGCCCCGATCACCGAGCGGGTGGATGTGATGCTGGAGGCGAAGCTCAAGGACGGGGCGCTATCTGCGTTAATGGAGGATTTAGCGCGGTATCGGGAGGAAGGCGTGGAAATTTTGGATGGAGCGAGCGTGCGCATCCAACCGTAATTCTGAGGACAAGCCGTCGCTGAACGCCGGCTCTCTTGAAAAATGAAGGGAAATACGGTAAGTTGTACAAAATGAAGGTGTACTTAAAAGAGGAGGATATTCATGGGTAATTTGTTAGCGGGGAAAAATGTGATCGTGATGGGGGTTGCCAACGAGCGCAGCATCGCGTGGGCGATTGCGCAAAGCTTGGCAGAACAAGGCGCCCGTCTGGCTTTTACATATGAGAGCGAACGCGTAGAGGGCCGGGTTCGCAAGCTGGCCGAAACGATTCCAGGTTCACTGATCCTGCCGTGCAACGTGACGGTGGATGAGGAGATCGATCGACTGGCCGACGCACTGCGGTCCGAATTTGGCGTTCTGCATGGTCTGGTTCACAGCATTGCGTTTGCCAAAGGCGAGGATCTGGCGGGTGAGTTTATGGACACGTCCCGCGAAGGTTTTGCATTGGCTAACGACATCAGTGTCTATTCGCTGGTAGCCGTATCGAAGCGCCTGTCTCCGCTCATGACGGAAGGCGGCAGCATTATGACGATGACGTACATGGGATCGGAGCGCGTGATGCGCAACTATAACGTGATGGGCGTAGCTAAGGCCGGACTGGAAGCATCGGTACGTTACCTGGCTAACGACCTCGGGCCGAAGAACATCCGCGTCAATGCGATTTCGGCTGGGCCGATCCGTACGCTGGCCGCGAAGGGGATCAGCGATTTCAACTCCATCCTCAAGCAAGTTGAGGAGAAAGCTCCGCTGCGCAAAACGACGGACACCGCTGAAGTTGGTGACACGGCGATGTTCCTGATCAGCCATCTGTCCCGCGGAATTACCGGGGAGGTAATTTTTGTAGACGGCGGGTATAATATCGTAGGTGCATAACGTAAAGACCGCATGCGGTTAGTCAGCAAAAAGTTCGTTTCCGGAGGGGACACATTCCCTGCTATTGGACACGGACTTTTTGCATATAAAGTAAAGTGGCTTTCGTTTGAATTCCAAGGCGGGCAGGCGAAAGGACGCAACTTTGCAAATTTAAGGACGTATAGTTTTTAGGAAGCAAATTATCAGTATAAGATGAAAGTAGAGTGAATCGATTGGAATCGAATCCGAAAGTTCCATATGTGGTAGGCAGTAAGAGTCCGACGGCCGTAGCGATCAACTGTGCTGCAAAAGCGGGAGAATGGATCAAGAGCCGGCTGGGGGACTACCGTGATCTGAATACGAAGCAATCGCCACATGATTTGGTAACGGATGTGGATAAGGGTGCGGAAGCGATGATTCGCAAGCTGATCTTGACGCATTTTCCAGATCATGAGATCCTTGGCGAGGAAGGGGTAGCCCCGGGAGCGGCGGCATCTGCTGCAGCGCTGAAGCAGGGGAGCGAATCGGAGTATTTGTGGATCGTCGACCCGGTGGACGGAACGACCAATTTCGTGCACGGATTTCCGTTTTTTTGCGTATCGATTGCGCTGGCATATAAAGGTGAGGTCATTATCGGCGTGATTTATGACCCTATACGCGACGAGATGTTTGTGGCGGAGAAAGGCAAAGGCGCCTACATCCACGGGCAGCCGTCGAAGGTGTCCGCCGATGCGACTTTGTCCGGCAGCGTCGTTGCGGTAGGGTTTAACCCGGACCGGGATTTTGCCTTGCCGGTAAACATGCGTGGACTGAACGCGTTGTCCGGTGAAGTGCGCAGCCTGCGCGCCGCGGGTTCAGCCGCTTTGCATCTGGCGTATGTTGCTGCTGGTCGGCTAAGCGGATATTATGAGGTTGGACTGAACGCCTGGGACGTCGCCGCCGGCGCACTGATCGTGAAGGAATCGGGAGGAATAGTGACAGATACCGCAGGTAACCCTTATCACATCGGCGTACGTCATTTGGTTGCCAGCAATGGCAAAATCCATGACGAGCTGCTGAGTGTTATCCGGGCTGCCGATGCGACGGGCCTGTAAAACGAGTTTGGCGACAGCAAATGTTTAATCCATATTTACCGGAAGGAGTGTCCAGGATGAGCGATAGCAAGGAATTGGAACGCGAGCTCAGCGAGATGCTGACGGAAGGGGAATACGGCAATGAGAAAGAACGCCGTGAGGAGGAACGCAGAAGATTGTCACCGAAGTACGAAATCCGAATTCAGACCACGTTGGACCCGATCGTGGAGGAGACGCTGAATTATCGGAAGATGGCCAAGGAAGTCGATGGCCGTTATGATGAGTATTTGAAAAGGACCGGGCGCGCGGAGAAAAAACCGGAATAACGCAGAGTACGCAGCATAAGCCGGTGTAAGATGCATCAACGAGACCTGAGGCCAACAGCGAAAAACCTCAGGTTTTTCGCGCTATTATACTTATTTCTTTATCCAAGGAGTTGAAAAGCTTGAAGCATCATCGGATGAACAAGGCTTTCGTTTTGGCGGGAGCGCTCGCCCTCGTTCTAATCTTGTTCAGCGGCATCGCCGCAAAACCAGCCCAAGCTGCGGAGGCTGTCGACGACTACCTTATCGTTGCGCTGGGCGATTCCATTACAGCCGGGTACGAACCGGGCATGACCGAGCAGAGCGTCCCCTACGGCTTCGTCGAACGTCTTAGAGAACAAGGGCTGTTTCATGAGCGGACGTCTGCCGTCAATTACGGCATTCTGGGTCTGACCAGCGAAGGCTTAAAAAATTACGTTACCGCGATCCAGAAGGGTGTGCCGGCGGCTGCTGCAGACATTCAAGCGAACGTGCCCGATCCGCGCATTGCTTCCTTTGCGGCGGGGATCGCCCAAGCGAAGGCTGATCTGCAGAAGGCTGATTTGATCACGATTACGATCGGCGGGAACGACCTGCTGAAACTGCTTCCTGATGTGAAAAACATCTCGCTCGATCAGCTCCGCGCCCAAGGCGATGAGGTGTTGACGCGTTATGGTGACAACCTGCGCGAGATCGTCCGCATCTTGCTGGAGTTGAATCCTTCGGCGCAAATCGTGATTGCGGACCAATATCAGCCGGTGCCGAAGCTGGCCGGCGCAGCGATTTACGATGAGCTGCAGCAGCTCGCCGGTAAGTTTACCGCTATCGTGGATGGCATTGTTGCTGATCACGCAGGTGATGCGAAGCCGGTAAAAGCAGCCCATGTAGCAGTGGCTTTTACGGGGCGGGAAATTTCGCTGACGCATATTTTCTCCGACACGGATATCCATCCGAACCAAGCCGGATATGAGGAAATCGCCAAGATTTTCGCTGAATCGGTTTGGGGCAGCTATCGGACGACAACCGCCAAGACCGGTGGAGCCCCGATATCCGTTGTGGTTAAGGGCAAGGAGTTAAACACGCCGTATCCACCGATCTTGAAGAACGGGCAGACGTTCGTGGCCATTAAGGACATCACTGATGCGATTGGAGCGCAAAGCAAATGGGATTCCCGCACCTCCACTGCGACGGTTACCTATGGCAGCCGGACGGTTGTGATCCCGATTGGCGCGAAGCAAATCAAAGTAGATGGAACGCCGGCGACGACCGCAACTCCAGCTTTCCTGCAAAAGGTCGGCAAAGAGAACAAAACCTATGTTCCGCTCGCTTTGCTCGTGCAGGGGCTTGGGCTGGATGTTCAATACAGCAGCAAAATGAAGACGGTATTTATCAACGAACTTTAATATTAAAATAGTTGGCCGACAAATCGCCGGAGCGTGGAGAACGCTCCGGTTTTTTTGTGTTGCGGCTGGCGCCAGCCCCCCAGATGTATATGGCTGCCGGCTTCTCTCGATATTATCCCGATGAGTCAGGGGGAGTGAACGAAAGGGATGCCAAATCCGTATGATCACACATAAGCTCCTTAGTCCTGGACATTTGGCCGCAAAGGGCGTTCCGCTAAGCTAAGTGGGAGAGGTTTATTTTAGGGATACACATAAAAGGAGATGGCGGAACATGCCGAAAATCGCGGACAAATATTTACAGGTCGACCCCTGGAAGGTCGTGGAGGTAGGTTTTGATCCGGGGCGTAACCGGGTCAGCGAGTCGATTTTTTCACTGGGGAATGAATATATGGGGGTCAGAGGCTACCCGGAGGAAGGGTATAGCGGAGATACGCTGCTGGGCAGCTATTTCAATGGGCTGTTTGAGGAGAGCCCGGTGACGGCTCATTACAAGGGGATTATTAAATCGCTGCGCTTTATGGTGAACGCGGTGGATTGGCTTCATACGCGGATTACATTGGATGGGGAAACGCTGGATCTGGCGGTGAGCCGGTTCAGCAACTTTCGGCGGGAGCTGGATTTTCGCACAGGAATCTATACCCGGGAGTTCGTGTGGCATACCGCCAGCGGGAAAGACGTCCAGATTACGTTTGAACGCCTCGTCAGTATGAAGGTGTCCCATCTTGGGGCACAGCGGATGACGTTGACGCCGCTCAACTTCACTGGTTCGATTCAAGTGCAAACCGGCCTGAACCTGAAGGTGATCCATGAGGATCAGCAACGGTGTTATTGGAAGGAGCTGAAACAGGGGGAAGCAAAAGATATCGAAGGAACCGGGATCGCGGGGATTCTAGGGGAGACGGTGAACACGGGGAACCGGTTGTTTTCCGGATTCCGCGTAGTTGCACCGGACGCCGTTACGGACGAGTTAGTGCAGGAAAGCTGTTACATCGGCCGGGCACTGACCTTGAAGCTGGAACAGGGCAAGCGCAGCACGCTGGATAAACTCGTTGTGAACGTGGCTGAGAAAGACCGTACCACGCCGGACGATGACCTTTGGCTGCGAGGGATCGAGCTGACAGCTCGGCACACCCAGGCGGGGTTTGATGCGGCGGCGGCCGACCAACGGGCGTATTGGAACCAGGTGTGGGCGGAATCGGACATCGCGATCGAAGGCGATCCGGAGAATCAGCAGGGGATCCGCTTTTGTATTTTTCAACTGTATCAGACTTACCACGGGGATAACCCCGGCTTTAACATCGGTGCAAAGGGGCTGACCGGCGAGGCTTATCGGGGGCTGGCTTTCTGGGATACGGAGTCGTATTGCTTGCCGTTTTATATTTTTAACAATCCGAAGGCAGCGCGGAGCTTGCTCGAATTCCGTTATCGGACGCTTCCTGAGGCGTTGAAGCGGGCCAAGGAGCTGGACTGTGAAGGAGCGTTTTATCCGATTGCTACCATCGACGGAACGGAAAGCTGCGATCTGTGGCAGCACTCCAATCTGCAGCTGCATGTCGGCACGGCGGTAGCGTACGGGTTGCGCCATTATGTGAAAATTACGGGTGACAAGGCGTTTCTGTATGAAAAAGGCGCGGAAATGCTGATCCAAATCAGCCGTTTTTACGCGTCACGCGGCCAGTGGGGGCAACAGTCGGGCAAATACGGCTATTTCGGCGTCATGGGCCCGGATGAATTCCAGCTGATGGTGAACAACAACTGTTATATCAACCTGATGGCCAAGAAGTTGTTCGAATATACGCTGGAGGTGCTGGAAGCGATGCGGAGCGAGGCTTCCGCCGCTTATGACGAGATGGCAGCACGGCTTGGCCTGACGGAGGAAGAGCAGAAGGATTGGCAGAACAAGGCGCAGCATATGAAAATTCCGCGGGATGAACGGACGGGGATTTTTGAAGAGCATGATGGCTTTTTTGACCTGCCGCATCTGGATATTCACGCCATTCCGGTCACGGAGTTCCCGCTGTATTCGCATTGGTCGTATGATCGACTCTACCGTTACGACATGATTAAGCAGCCGGATGTGCTGATGTTCATGTTCCTGTACAGCAGCGAATACTCGCTCGAGGAAAAACGCGCTAACTACGATTATTACGAGCCCCGCTGCATTCACGAATCGTCGCTGTCGCCGTCGATCCACTCGATTTTGGCGGCGGAAATCGGACGTTCGGATGAGGCGTATAAGTTCTTTGAATTTGCGACCCGGTTAGACCTGGACAACTATAACCGCAATACGCGGGAAGGCTTGCATACCACGTCAATTGCGGCAGCTTGGATGAACATTGTGTACGGGTTCGGCGGGATGCGGTCCGATGGGGAGTTGCTTGCGCTGAATCCAAGTATCCCTGAACGGTGGGAAAGTTACCGGTTTATGGTGACGTATCGCGGCACGAAACTGCAAGTTGAAGTGGACCAGAATCAGGTTAGCATCCGTGCGATGTCCGGCGGCGTGGCGGAAATTTTGGTGTATGGCAACCTGGTCAACATCGATGAAGCCGGGATTCGGTTGCCGCTCCGAAAGGCGGTCGTTCAATGAGCTGGATCGTTAGAGAAAGCGGGTTTGACCCGGAGCGGATCGCACATCACGGCAATAAGTTTATGATCGGGAACGGGGTTCTTGGTTACCGGGGGACGTTGGAGGAGTTCAGCAAAAGTGAGCTGACCGCAACGATCGTCGCCGGCCTGTACGACCAAGTTGGGAGCAAGTGGCGTGAGCCGGTGAATGCCCCTAACGGGCTGGAGACGAATGTTTTTTGGAACGGCACGCGGCTAAGCGTGTTGGAGGCCGGAAATGTGGCCACAGGGGATAGCGCAGTGAAGAGCGAGAGTGCAGGCGGAGAGCGCGATCGAAGCAGACCAGAGCTTGTGGCTCACGAGCAGTCGCTGAACCTGCGTCAGGCGGTACACCGCCGGCGGTCGGTTTTTCGCACAGGGGATGGCGCAGAGGTCACGATCACTTCGGAGCGGTTTTGCAGTGCGGCGCGCACGGAGCTGATCGTATGCCGCTTCACCGTGGAGAGCAGCCAGGATGGCGAGCTGACGATCGTCACCGGCATTAATGGCGACGTCTGGGACATCAATGGCCCGCATCTTGTGCGGATGGAGAGCGGAGCGCATGCGGCAGGGGATGACGCAACCTGGGAGGTCGTGTCACTTACCGCTTCGACGCAGGAGCTCGGCTTGCCGATTACCGTAGCGGAAGCGGCAGAGGTTGCGAGCGGCGGGGAGCATGAAGTTTTACGCGAGGATCTATCCATCCGCCGCCGGATCCACGTGCGTTGCCGGGCCGGGGAACCGGTCGTGCTCGTAAAAGCTGTCGCCGTGGTGGCCGGACTGGAAGGGGAAACGGCTAACCAGGTTCAGGCGGCAGCGATCCAGTCGGCCCGGGAAGCGCGGCAGCTTGGTTACGATCGGCTGCTGAGCGAGCACGCCGAATATTGGGAGCGCAAGTGGAGCGCCTCCGACATTATCGTTGTAGGCGATGACGAAGCCCAGCTGGCATTGCGCTATAGTATGTACCAGCTCCATATCATTGCACCGGAACGCTCGGAGAAAGTGTCCATTCCGGCTCGCGGGTTGTCCGGCCAGGTATACAAGGGCGCGGTGTTCTGGGATACGGAGATGTTTATGCTGCCGTTCTTCCTGTATACCCAGCCAGAGGTGGCACGGAACCTGATGATGTACCGGGTGCATACGCTGGGCGGAGCGAAGCGCAAAGCCGCCGAGTACGGCTATGAAGGCGCATTTTATGCCTGGGAGAGCCAGGAAACAGGGGAGGATGCCTGCACCTTGTTTAACGTCAATGACGTGTTCACCGGCCGTCCGATGCGAACCTATTTCCGCGATAAGCAGGTGCATATCAGCGCGGACGTGGCGTACGGGATCTGGCAGGTTTACGCGTTTACAGGCGATGACCGTCTGCTTTTGGATGGCGGGGCGGAGGTCGCGTGGGAGTGTGCGAAGTTCTTTTATTCGTATGGGTATTTCAACCCTCGGAAGCAGCGTTACGAAATCCTCGACGTTACGGGGCCGGACGAATATCATGAGCGGGTGAATAACAACGCGTTCACGAACCGGATGGTGAAGGAATGTCTGCGCATCGCTTTGGATGCCATGGAGATTCTAAAGCGCGGCAACTCCGAGCGGTATGAGCAGTTGCTGGCAGGCAGCTATATACAGCCGGAGCACATTCGCGACATGTATGAACGGTTGTACGTTCCAGAGCCGGATGCCCAAAGCGGGTTGATTGAGCAGTTTGACCGCTATTACGCGCTGGAGGACGTTGCGCTGCCGCAACTAAAATCGCGAATGCTGCATCCCCACGAGTATCTCGGCGGGGGAAACGGACTTGCGACGACAACGCAAATCCTCAAGCAAGCCGATGTAGTGCTGATGCTGCACCTGTTTAAGGACGATTACGATCCAGCAATCAAAAAAGCGAACTGGGCTTACTACGAGCCGCGCACCGAGCACGGATCGAGCCTCAGTGCTTGCATCTATGCACTGGTGGCAGCGGATACGGGATCACCGGACTGGGGTTACCCTTACTTTATGCGGACGGCGACGATTGACCTAACCGGCGATGCCAAGCAATACGTCGGTGACTTGTACATCGGCGGCACGCATCCCGCTGCCAACGGCGGGGCGTGGATGGCGGCGGTGTTGGGATTTGCCGGCTTACGGTATGACGGAGACAAGGCGGTGCTTCGTCCGGCGTTGCCATCAGCCTGGCAGGCGATCGAATTCCCGGTACGCTTAGGCGGCGGCTCTTATCGGATCCGTGTCAGCCGGGAAGAGGTGGTCATCACGGCTCATGGCGATAATCCAGCTGGCCTGCGGTTTACCGTAGGAGAAGGAGAGCTGGCGGTAGCGCCGGGCCAGGAGGTTCGGATCCCCGTATGATACGGTCCGTTAGGAGTGCAAACGAAAGATTAAAGGAGAATCCATCATGTTAGAAACAATGAAAGGTGCGATCTTCGACCTCGATGGCGTGATCGTTGATACAGCCAAATACCACTATCTCGCCTGGCGGGCGCTGGCGCGACGGCTAGGTTTCGAGTTTACCGAAGCCGACAATGAGCGGCTGAAAGGTGTCAGCCGCATGGAATCGCTGCGCATCCTGCTTGAGGTGGGCGGTGTGGAAGCCACGGAGGAAGAACGCGAGCGGATGGCGGCAGAGAAGAACCGCGAATATGTCGAGTATATTTCCAAGCTGGAGCCTTCGGAAATTTTGCCGGGGGCGAAGGAGTATTTGCTGCAGCTGCGCGAGCGGGGCGTCAAGGTCGCGCTTGGGTCGGCGAGCAAAAACGCCGGGTTCATCTTATCCCGGCTGGGCATCGAGGAGCTGTTCGACGCGGTGATCGACGGCACCAAGGTGTCCAAGGCGAAGCCGGACCCGGAGGTGTTCCTCGCGGCTTGCTCGGCGCTGGCGTTGCCGCCGTCTGAATGCGTCGTGTTTGAGGACGCAGAGGCGGGCGTGCAGGCGGGCAAAGCCGCAGGCTGCCGCGTCGTCGGCATCGGCAGCCCGGACATCCTGGCTGAAGCCGATCGGGTCGTCAGCGGGCTGCATGAACTGGTGTAGCTGGCACGTTTGATCGCTTTGCACGAAACCCAATAAAGTCCCCCGGAAATTTCCGGGGGACTTTTTGTTTTTTTTAACTGGCAAGAATCCCAAAATCCCCTACACTAAGAAATAGGCAGGGGCCCGCCCATCCGCGAGAACAGGTGGAACCGCCACGATCTTCGTAGAAACGCGCATACTTGCCGGTTTTTAGAATTGCTATAGTTAAATTGCCGGAGGTGCAACACCATTGAAGCTAAAACTCAAGAACCCGCTAGCCAATTTGAACGTTAAACAGCAGATGATCCTCCTCTTCATTGTGATGGTCATTCCGTTATTTATTCTGAACGCCTACGGCAACTATAAAGCGGATCAAGTGTTGAAGCGAAATGTCACCAACGCCTATATCGAGCTGAATAAGCAGAATTTCCGGCTCATTACCCGGGATATCGAGGCGATTAACAAGGTTACGTCAACCGTATTCCAGCATCCGCTGCTCCAGCAGCTGAACCCCAGCGGTGAAAGCTCAGAGACCGTCCTGGATCGGGTCAAAAACTACGAGAGGCTGGAGAACCTGCTGCTCAATTACTCGCAGGAAACCGATCAGCGGGAGCCGGTGTATTATTCGCTATACGTCTACGATCCGGACAACGCGTATTTCTTTGCCCCATATTATCCGGATGCGCGAAAGGCGGGCGTCTATTTTTTTCTCGAGAACGAGAAGCCGGAATGGTTTGATGAAGCCGTCGCGCAAAAAGGAAACGGTTACCTGCGCCTCATTGAGCACCTGTCTCCCTCCGGCCAAGGCCTGCCAAATCAAAAAACGCTCGCTTATATCCGGGCGATTAACAGCATTTACAAAAACGGGACGATTGGCGTGCTGGTCGTGTCCAATGTAGACGGGCGCATCGGCGAATCGCTGCAAACTGTCTCAATTCCAGAGGGCGAGCTGTATTTTACCGATTGGAACAACCGGATCCTGACCTCCACACCGAACCTTTCGTCCACGCCAACGGGTTCCATATTGGATTTGCCGCCGGAAGCGGATCTAGGCGATTCGCTGATTGGGGTAAAGGATGTCATTACTGAGGATTTCATCTATGTGATTAATTATAATTACGTTCTGCAGCAAAAGCTGGTGTACAAAGTGCCCATCAAGGCCATGCTGCAACAGCAAAACGAAATCAAACGGATTATTCAGCTCATTTCCATCGCTTATTTTGTGGTGGGGCTGGTGTTAATCTTATATTTCTGGCGGTCGCTGATGACCCCGATTCAAAAATTGGTTTATTTCGTCCGCCGTTACGAGCCGGGCAATGTGGTGCCGGAGACGCCGTACCGGGAAAGAAACGACGAGGTCAGCGTGCTCATTTCTACAATCTACGAGATGGCTCGCCGCCTCAATGGACTGATTCATTATAAATATCAGATGGACATCAAGCAGAAGGAAGCCCAGCTGCAAATTTTGTATCAGCAGATTAACCCGCATTTGCTGTACAACACGCTGGAGAGTATTTATTGGAAAAGCGCGATGGAAGGAAACACCGCCTCCGCCGAAATGATCAAGGAGCTGTCCAAGCTGATGAAAATCAGCCTGAGCCGCGGCCGGGAGCTGATCACGCTGGAGGAAGAGCTGGAGCATGCTTCGGCTTACATCAAGTTGCAGGAGCATCGTTATGAGTATGGTTTCCGCGTGATCTGGGACATTCCATCGGAACTGCATTCCACCATCATTCCAAAAATCACGCTGCAGCCGCTTATTGAGAACGCTATCATTCATGGCGTTAAACATATGGGAGAAGATGGCGAAATCATGATTCGCGCCGAAGCGGACGAAGCGCAGGGTTGTGTATACATTAGGATCGCCGACAACGGGTATAAGCCGGTCGACTTCGACGCCATCGACAAGCTGCTGAATGACGAAACGCCAAGCCCATCGTTTGGTTACGGCATCCGCAATATTCATCAGCGGCTTCGGCTGCATTTTGGGCCGGAGTACGGTTTGAAATACATGGGCCGCCCTGAAGGCGGAACCATCGTCACCATTACCCTGCCGCTCACCGTGAACCGGAACGAATAAAACGAACAGGGGGAACCACGATGTACAACGTATTGGTCGTCGACGACGAACCGTTGATCTGCAAAGGATTATCGGGACTTTTAACCGCTTCAGGACTGGATATCGGCCAGATCTACACCGCGTATAACGGGCACGAAGCGCTGGATTATGTCCGAATGGAGGAAGTAGATCTGCTCGTCACTGACATCCAGATGGGAGAAATGAACGGGATCGAGCTGATGCAGCAGGCGAAGCTGATCAAGCCATGGGTACAGACGATCATCATCTCCGCGCATGAAACGTTCCAATACGCCCAGATGGCGATCCGGCTTGGCGCCAAGGACTATTTGATTAAGCCGCTGAACAGTGAGCAGTTCCTGGATTCGGTGCGCAACGCGCTGCTCAAGATGGATAAACCGATGCCGCAGAGCGAGGAGCTGTTGTCCCGGGGCGCTGAACATTTCCGCATGGAGGAGCCGCTTCCGGAATACGGCGAACGGTTGAACCGCCTGTTAAGTGATCCCGCCGAAGGGGACGAAGAGCAGAGGTTTGCGGAAGCTGAGCGATTGGGGCTGACGGGGCCGTATTTTTCCGTGATCAAAATCAAGCTGGCCATCCCCGCTGACAAGCAGCAATCCGGAGATCGGGATCGGGATGCCTGCCTGTTCCGCTACGCGGCGCTGAATATCGTGAACGAGCTGCTGCATCAGGAGTGGCGCGCGGCATCTTTTTATACCCAGAGTCTGGAGATCGCCCTCATCTTGCAGTGGAATGAAACGGAGTACGCCGAACCCAATCTCAATAAAATCAACCAGCTCGAAATGCTAGGCCGCAGCCTGCATCATCACATCCATAAATACCTTGGCTTGCGGTGCACGGTGGGGATCAGCCAGATTCTCAAAGGTACGGGGTTTCTGAGCTTGCTAAGCTGTCAGGCGGACAAAGCGATGCTGTGGGGAGGAGAACACGGGGATCACCATGTGTTTTATTATGGCGATTTTAACTGGCACAGCTATACCCAGGATCCTTCCACGGAGGAGCTGACGAAGCAGAATAACCGGATCGTGGAGAGCGCCAAGAAGTATATCGAGGAGAATTACCGGCAGAAGGGGCTGACCATCCACGAGGTGGCCCGCAACAATCATGTCAGCCCCAATTACTTGAGCTATCTGTTCAAGAAAAATACCGGCTACAACCTGTGGGAATACGTGATCAAGCTGCGGAT
The DNA here is from genome assembly GCF_025151705.1 of Paenibacillus sp. p3-SID1389. NCBI lineage: Bacteria > Bacillati > Bacillota > Bacilli > Caryophanales > Paenibacillaceae > Paenibacillus > Paenibacillus sp. p3-SID1389. The sequence goes on from NZ_JALXVO010000034.1 coordinate 40,876, forward strand.
GGAAGAGAGCAAAGCGCTGATTCTGAACACGGACCTGCGCCGTTACGAGATCGCTGAACGCGTGGGTTATGAGTCGCCGGAGCATTTTAGCAAGATTTTTAAGAAATACTTTGGCGTCAGTCCCACGGAACTGAAGAAATAACGATGAAGTAAGAACGACCATAGTTCACATAGTTTTAGACATGTTCGCCGTCCGGCTGCTTTTCTACAATGAGAAGAGACACTACGTAGAAAAGAGGGAGAACGATGGGGGAACCCGTGATTTCACCGGGGAACATGCAGCAGAACACGGTTAAAACGTCCGCCTCCGCTTCGCGGAAGCCGCGGCGGGGGTCGAACTGGAAGCAGTACATGTGGGGGTATCTATTTCTGGTACCGGCGATCGCCATATTTATCGTGTTCTTATGGGTCCCGATCATCAAAGGGATGGTTTACAGCTTCTATAACATTGATTTCGTCAAAGGTAACACATTTGTCGGACTGGACAATTACGTGAAGGTGTTTCATAACCCCGACGTACTTCTGTCGGTTCGCAACACCTTGTATTATATGCTCCTCTGCTTGGTTATCGGCTTTTGGGTGCCGATCGCGGCGTCAATCGCCATTTCCGAGCTGCGCTGGTTCCAGGGATTTGCGCGGATTGCCGCGTACCTGCCGTTTGTCGTGCCGGGCGTCGTCCTCTATGGGATGTGGCGCTGGATGTACGATCCGGTGGGGCCGATCAACGCCTTGCTCGGATGGTTTGGAGCCGATCCGGTGTCCTTTATTTCCGACGGCAGGTGGTCGATGGTCTCGATCGTCTTTATGGAGACGTGGCAGCAGTTTGGTTCAGCGATGCTGATTTACCTGGCCGGAGTGCTGAGCATTCCGCGGGACTGGTACGAAGCGGCGGAAATCGATGGAGCCGGCGTCTGGGCCCGGATCAAATACATCACGCTGCCATCGATGCGGAATCTGATCGTGTTGATGCTGATTTTACAGCTGATCGGCACTTCCCAGGCGTACCAATCGCAGTTAGCTTTGCTGGACGGCGGGCCAAACAAGGCTACGTTAACTTACGCCCTCCTGACAGTCAAATACGCCTTTACCCAGCTCGATTACGGGGCCGGGACCGCGCTGGGTGTTCTGATGTTCATCGTGCTAAGCGTGCTGGGCGTGTTGCAATACAAGCTGAACAAGGAGGAGTACTGATATGAAAGAAAGAGGCATCCTGTCGCCCCCCGATTTGCAGAAGCCGCTGAATAAAGTGGTATACGGATTTATGGTCTTGTGCATCGCGGTGATGACGTTTACGATGCTGTATCCGATCGCGATGACGATGTTTAACGGGCTGAAGAGCAACCAGGAGGTCAACTCGTTTCCGCCGCGATTTTTTCCGCAGGAATGGCATTGGGACAATTTCCCGAAAGCCTGGAATTACATCGATTTACCGATGTTTTTGAAAAATACTCTGCTTATCTTCGGCGGCAACCTGCTGATGACCATTTTGGTGCTGGGTCTCGCTTCGTTCAGCATTTCACGGATCCGGGTGCCGTATAGCCGGGCGATCTACTTTTTTATCCTGCTGACGTTGTTTATCCCGGCCTCCAGTTATATGATCCCGAACTTCGTCAACCTGAAGGAGCTGGGGCTGCTGAACACCTATTGGGCGTTCTGGCTGCCGGCGGGAGCGAACGCGTATTATTTTCTGCTGATGAAAAATTTCTTCGACGGCATCCACCCGGAGATCTTCGAAGCGGCCCGGATTGACGGAGCTTCGGAGTGGACCAGTTACTTGCGGATTGCGGTGCCGCTGTCCGTGCCGATCTTCGCGACGCTGGCGATCTTTATTTTCTCCACGGCGTGGAATGACTGGTTCTGGCCATCGCTGGTAATGCACACGGAAGACAAATATACGCTGGCGACCGCGATCTACAAATATGTAATTAACGCGCGGAACATGGATAGCAGCATTAAGTTCAGTATTTTGTTTATGGTGATGATTCCGCCGATCTTCGTGTTCCTGGGGTTCCAGAAGTTTATCATGCGCAGCGTGAGCTTGTCTGCAGTTAAGGGATAGGCGGATGGGTGGCAGCTTTTACAGAATCGTAGGCCTGCACACGAAAGTCATAAGATCACACATCGAATGCTAAATGTTTCTCTTTTATGATAAAAATGCAAGATTACCTAACTTATGAAAAGGGGAGTTTCAATGCGCAAGTTTTCAGCAGTGTTGATGTGTCTGATGTTGCTTGGTTCGCTGCTCGCGGCCTGCGGCGGAGGCGGGAACAAGGAAGCCCAAAATAACGGCGGCGGAAACACGGCGGCCACGGGGAACAACGGAGGAAGCAATGCGGATGCGAATTCGGGAGAAGCCGATGATATCACGCAGCGCAAGGTCACGATCAAGATCCACTATCCGTTGCCGGACGAAACGACGCTTCGCCAACAGGAGGACGATAAAATCGCCCGCTTCCAAGCCAAATACCCGAACGTGACGATCATTAAGGATGACTGGCAATACAGCGTCAACGAAATCGGCGTAAAGATGGCCTCCAACGAAGCCCCAACCTTCTACAATACGTGGGCAACGGAAGCCCAATTCCTGGTGGAACGCGGCTGGGTTGCTGACATCACGGATCTGTGGAACAACTGGGAGTATAAAGACGAAATTAACCCGGTGCTGCAAAATCAATTTATCGTTGACGGCCGAGTGTACGGGATCACCCAAAACGGTTACGTTACCTCGACGGTCGTCAACAAGAAGCTGCTGGACGAGAAGGGCATCGCTGCTCCTCCGTTCGACTGGACTTGGGACGATATGTACAACGTAGCCAAAGGGGTTGCCGATCCGAAGAAAGGGATTTCGGGGATCGCACCGATGGGGAAAGGGAACGAAGCAGGCTGGAACTGGACCAACTTCCTGTTTGAAGCCGGCGGCGATATTGAAAAGACCGAAAACGGCAAAGTGACCGCCGTCTTCAACTCCGAGGCTGGGGTGAAGGCGCTGGATTTCTATAAGAAGCTGAGATGGGAAGCTAACGCGATCCCGCAAGACTGGGCGCTGGGTTGGGGCGATGCCGTCAGCTCCTTCCAACAAGGCCGGACGGCGATGGTGATCGCCGGTGCATTTGACGTCATTCAAGCGGCGCTGAATGAAGGCGGCATGAAGCCGGAGGATGTGATCGCTTATCCGATGCCTGCTGCAGAGAAAGGCGGCAAGCATTACGGGGTGCTCGGCGGCAACTACCTCGTCATTAACCCGAATGCCACGAAAGACGAACAAGAAATGGCGTTCCGCTATATTACGTTTGATTACTTCACCGACGATGCCTTGAAAGCCGTTGAAGATACGATTCAAGCCCGCAAAGCGGAAGGCAAGTATTATGTGCCGACACCGCTGGAGTATTTCAGCGAAGATTCCGAGTATGCCAGCAAAGTGAAAGCCATTTACGAAAAATACGACAACGTGTACAAATACGATCCGCAGCTCTTCGGCCTGCTGGAAGGCAAGCCGGAAGCGCAATTCGGCACGCAGGACTACTACGCCACGATGTCCAACGTCGTCCAGGAATCGTTCTCGAAGAAGGGCACGGACTCCAAGCAGCAGCTGGATGTCGCAGCGAAGTACGTGCAAGAGAATTTCTTTGACAAAATTCAAGCGCAATAATTCGTGAGTTGGCAGGGAGTCTCCCCTTGGGTCAGGTTGACCGGGGGAGGCTTTTTTTGCGTTGGAGGGGGCGGGAGTGGTGGAGGTAGGGAGTACGATTGGAGAGTGACGATGGTGGCGGAGGAGGCTAGTGCTAATGCCAGGCGTAGGCCGCTAACGGACCTGAGAGACCTTATTTTGCGGTTTTCGGCGCGTGTTGAAATCTAACGGACCGGAGAGACGTTATTTGCGGTCTGGAGTGGAGTTCAGTACGGATTTCAGCCCAATAGCGTCATCTGGTTCCGTTAGGATGGGAAATGGCCGGGAAATGAGCGAATAAGGTCATCTGGTTCCGTTAGAAGGGACTGGAGCGGAGAGGGACGGCGCGCCCTGCCGAGCTCTCTAAATCTAAATCACGCCGACGTTGCCGTTTTGTCCGTCGACTGGTGCGCGCGGGCTTGTCGGCCGAGTACGAGGCCAACGAGGGAGGCCATTACTTGCTGGAACACCATGCCCAACACGACCGGCACGGCCACCGGGGCGGGGAAGTAAGTGACGGCCAGCACGGCGCCGGCGCTGATGTTGCGCATGCCGCCGTTGAAGACCAGCGCGACTTTGTCGGCTTCGTTTAGGCCGATCAGCCGGGACAAGCCGAAGCCAAGCGCGTAGCCGATGGCCGCGAGCAGAACGATGATGGCGGCGAGCCCCAGCAGCCGCGGGCTGAAGTCGGTCAGGTAAGGGGCGACAACCGCGCCGTTAATCGCCACGACCGAAGCCATGGCAAGCTTCGAAAACGGGTTCAGCCAAGGCCCCCAAGTGGTGATCACCTTGCCTTGGGTCCACTGGTTCAGCACCATGCCCACCAGCGATGGGACGACGATCATCCAGAACAGGCTGGTCATCATCGCCACGGCGTCAAGCCGGACGCTGGTGCCAACCAACAGCGCCAGGATGCCGGGAACAACAAAGGGAGCCAGCAGCGTGTCGATCAGGATGATCGACAAGGTCAAGGCAATGTTGCCCTTGTAGATGCTGACCCAGACGAAGCTGCTCACCCCGGTTGGAATCGCCGCAGCGAGGATAAAGCCGGTGATCGTATAAGCATCCCCGGGGAACGCCAAATGCCCCATTCCCATCGCCATCAGTGGCATGGCCAGGTGGAGGATGAACAGGCAGAGCACCAGGGGGAGCGGTTTTTTCAGCACATTAAGGAAATCATTGAAGCTAAGACTAATGCTCCCGGCAAAGGTCATGAAAGCAAACAGCCACGGAGACAGATAAGTGTAAGGAGCCAGTTTACTCCCGCAAAGGACGCCGATCAATATGCTAGTAGGGGTAATTAATGGCATTAATTTGTTCAGTTGTCGGTTTAGCGTTTGCAGCATGGTCACGACATCCTTTGGCAGTTTATCGGAAATTATATGAAAAAATATAATTGTTTACATTTACGTGGTAAATTTAGGTAGTCGACAATGAAACAAGTTTGGCCAAATTAACAAGAATAAATAGAGAGGTTGAGATGCTATGTTTAAAAGAACATTATTATGCGCCTTGACTTTAATAATTACCTTGTTCATTTCTGGGCCAGGATATGCAGCGAATGATCAAGATGATAGTCTGGGGCATGATTCTATTAGCCCACAGACTAAAATGGAAATTATCAAAACAATGGAGGAATTAACGAAGATAAGCTTGGAAAAGCTAAATCCTCAAAATTCTTCGAAACTTAGTTCGAATGCTGAAGGCACCCTGAGGAAAAAACTTTCTTCCTTGGGTGTTAGAGAGCTTACTCCAATTGAAGTGCAAGAAAAGATATCAAAAAATTTAGTAACACCTAACGTTTCAGTTCCTCCTAGTAATAGTAATGTCAGATGGTATGAGCTTAGATATACACATACCCGGAGTGGAAAGACATATGATATCCAAGAACTGTATGCTCAGGCCGTAGGGTATAACACTAATCTTTATAGTTCTAACAACACATTGTATTTGATTAATGGTACAAAAACACAGGTCAATGTTGGTCAGGCACTAATAAATGTTTACGCGAATAAATTAATCGGAGTTATTGCGTCATTGAATCCAATCACAAATATTTTACCATATGAGTTATTTGTAAAAATACCAGACGGAAGTTCCACTATTTCTATGAATTCTGATTTCATTTCATACAGATTACTTTCAACTGCTTGTTTTTCATACGTAAAAGATTCTGGAAAAAGCGACGATTATTTAACTATGATGTACGCCTATGCTTTGGCCGTCAGACGGATGATTGAGCCGGAGCCTGTGTTCGGGGATATGAAAAACAATTGGGACTTCAAACGATTCCTGCTTCGAGGCTTACCAAAAGCAAGCTTTGAAGTCGGGTGGCTTTCCCTTGCCCACAATCTGCTCAAGAAAGCAGCGGCGGACGCCAAAAACCAAGGAGCTAAGCGGTCTGTTCTCGCTTAGCTCCTTGGTTTTTTACTTATACCATCCTATCTTGTTGCTGAGGATGTTCAAAAGTTTACTTTTGGGACAGCCTCTACTATTTTCATCGGGCAATTTCTTTGAAAGAAGCCTCTGCGGCTTCCAACGTGAAGTCGATGTCGGCTTCCGTGTGCGCCGTTGTCAGGAACCAAGCTTCGAACTTCGACGGGGCGAGGTTGACCCCACGGTTCAGCATGGCGCGGAAAAAGGCAGCGAACGCTTCGCTGTCGGTGTCTTGCGCCTCCGCATAGTTCGTGACCGGATGGTCACAGAAATGCGTCGAGAACGAGCCGCGGATTCGGTTGATGGTCAGCGGCACTCCATGGCGGCGGGCCGAGTCAGCCAGCCCGTCGGTCAGCTTCACGGCGAGGCGGTCCATCTCTTCGTAGACCCCAGCGCCTTGCAACACCTCAAGGCAGGCGATGCCGGCGGAGATAGAAGCAGGGTTGCCCGCCATCGTTCCGGCCTGATAGGCCGGACCCAGCGGTGCCACCTGCTCCATGATCTCTTTGCTGCCGCCGTACGCGCCGATCGGCAGCCCGCCGCCGATGATTTTGCCGAGGGCGGTCAGGTCCGGCCGGATCGCTTCGTGGTTGGAGAGGCCGGCGTAGGTTTGAGCCGAGCCGTAGTGGAAGCGGAAGGCCGTAATGACCTCGTCGTAAATGACGAGGGCGCCGTACTGCCGTGCGAGCCGGCAGAGCTCTTCCAAGAACCCGGGCTTCGGCATCACCATGCCGAAGTTCCCGACGATCGGCTCGACCATGACGGCGGCGACGTCGTCGCCCCACTTGTCGAGCGCATCTTTCAGCGCCGAAGCATCGTTAAACGGTACGGTGATCACCTCGTGCGCGATGCTGGTCGGGATGCCGGCGCTGTCAGGGATGCCCAGCGTGGACGGGCCGGAGCCCGCGGCCACGAGCACGAGATCGGAATGGCCGTGGTAACACCCGGCAAATTTGATGATTTTGTTGCGCTTCGTATACGCGCGCGCGACGCGGATCGTCGTCATGACCGCTTCCGTACCGGAGTTGACAAAGCGTACCTTGTCCATCGAAGGGATCGCTTCTTTGAGCATACGGGCCAAGCGGATCTCCAGCTCGGTTGGGGTCCCGTACAACGTGCCGTTTGCGGCTGCCTCTTGAATGGCCTTCGTCACATGCGGGTGGGCATGTCCGGTAATGATCGGCCCGTAAGCCGCCAAATAATCAACGTAGCGATTGCCGTCCACGTCCCAAAAGTAGGCGCCCTGGGCTTTTTTCATAAAAACAGGCGCCCCGCCGCCAACCGCCTTAAACGAGCGGGAGGGGCTGTTGACGCCGCCTACAATATGCTGCAACGCTTCTTCATACAATCGTTCGGATTGCGATCGATTCATCTCTATCTTCCTTTCTGAATTGAATAACTGGTGTGAACTAGTTGATGCGCTGGCGATCCGGCAATTCAACTGCAAAAGTACATTTAATTTGTCCGGAAAACCGGCTTTTTTGTGCGATTAGCTGCAAAAGTGCATCTCACGTA